>NZ_CAMQXC010000025.1 GCF_947038635.1 uncultured Cetobacterium sp.
GCTGAAGATGGTATATCTAACATATCTGGATAGTGATGCTCAATAAAATTAACCCAAGCTGGACAACATGATGTTAAAATTGGAAGCTTTACACTCTTATCTCCACTTAAATGTTTTTCCAATCTCTGTTTAAATTCTGCTGCTTCTTCCATTATTGTTAAATCAGCTGCATAGTCTGTGTCGAAGACATCATCAAAACCTAATTTCTTTAATGCTGTTACTAGTTTTCCAGTTACATCTGTTCCTGGTTCATATCCAAATTCTTCTCCTATAGCAACTCTTACTGCAGGAGCTACCTGAACTGTTACTCTTTTTCTTGGATTTGCAATATCTTTTATAAGTCCCCATGTATAGTCTTTTTCATACAATGCTCCTACTGGACATACAGCCACACACTGCCCACAGAATGTGCAGTTAGTTTTATCCAAATCTGATTCAAAGGCTGTTGAAACAACTGATTTAAATCCTCTATTAACTGCTGATAAAACTTGACATTTTTGAATATTATTACACATATTTTCACATCTTCGACACATTATACACTTGTCTAGATCTCTAACTATTGATGGAGAAACTTCTCTTCTATATTCAAATATTTTTCCCTTAAATCTTATATCTCTTATTCCAAACTCCATTGCCAAAGTTTGTAAATCGCATTTACCATTTTTAGCACATATCAAACAATCTGTAGGGTGATTTGATAACATTAACTCCAATACATTTCTTCTTTTTTCTAAAACTTCCATAGTATTAGTGTTTATTATCATTCCTGGTGATACTGGTGTTGCGCAAGCTGGAACTAAATTTTTTCTTCCTACAACTTCAACAACACATATTCTGCAAGAAGCACAATCATTTTTAAATCCAATTTCTGGAATATTCATATAACATAAGCTTGGTATCTTTATTCCAGCTGTTTTAGCTGCCTCTAATATTGTTGTTCCTGCTAAAGCTTCTATTTCTTTACCATCTATTATAACAATAACATTTTTCATAAATTACCTCCACTAAGCTATATCTATTGCACTAAACTTACAAGCATTATAACAAGCACCACACTTTATACATCTACTTTGATCTATAACATGTCTTTCTTTCACTTTTCCATCAATACAAGCGACTGGACAGACTCTTGCACATGCTGTACAACCCACACATTTATCATTTATTAAATATCTTCTTAAAGCTTGGCATTGTCCTGCTCTACATTTCTTATCATGTATATGCTCTAAATACTCATCTAAAAACTGGTTTATTGTAGATAAAACAGGGTTTGGTGAAGTTTGACCTAATCCACAAAGAGAAGTTGTCTTTATTGTTTGAGATAATTCTTTTAATAATCCTATATCCTCCTCTTTTCCCTCTCCTTTTGTTATTCTATCTAAAATTTCCCATAATCTAGTGTTTCCTATTCTACATGGAGCACATTTTCCACAAGATTCATCAACAGTAAACTCTAGATAAAATTTAGATACTGCAACCATACAGTCATCTTCATCCATTACTATCATTCCACCTGATCCCATCATAGACCCTTTAGCTAAAAGAGTATCAAAATCAATTGGTGTATCTAAATCTTTTTCAGTTAAACATCCACCTGATGGACCTCCTGTTTGAACAGCTTTAAATTTTTTATTATTTTTTATTCCACCACCAATTTCAAAAATAACTTCTCTTAAAGTTGTTCCCATAGGAACTTCAACCAATCCAACATTGTTTATCTTTCCAGCTAAAGCAAAAACTTTTGTTCCAGGAGAATTTTTTGTTCCAATACTTCTAAACCACTCTACTCCTTTTAAAATTATTTGAGCTATATTAGCTAAAGTTTCAACATTATTTACTATTGTTGGTTTTCCCCAATATCCTGATTCAGCTGGGTATGGTGGTTTTGTTGTTGGCTCTCCTCTTCCACCTTCCATAGAATGTATTAATGCCGTTTCCTCTCCACATACAAATGCTCCAGCACCATATTTTATTTCAATATCAAATTGAAAATCTGTTCCAAATATTTTTTCTCCTAATATTCCATTCTTTCTAGCCGTTTCAATCGCTTTTCTCAATCTTTCTATTGCTAATGGATATTCAGCTCTAATATAAACTAATCCCTTTGTAGCTCCTATAGCATATCCAGCAATAATCATTCCTTCAATAACACTATGTGGATCTCCCTCTAAAATAGATCTGTCCATAAAAGCACCTGGATCTCCTTCGTCAGCATTACACACTACATATTTTTGATCTGATATATTTTTAGAGGCAAATTCCCATTTCAAACCTGTTGAGTATCCTCCTCCCCCTCTTCCTCTTAAACCTGAGTCTTTAATTACTTTTACAACACTTTCAGGGGTCATTGTTGTTAATATTTTTTTTAAAGCTGCATAACCTTCAGCTGCCATATATTGTTCAATTGACTCTGGATCTATACTTCCACAATTTTTAAGAGCAATTCTTATTTGTTTTTTATAAAACTCCATATTTTCCCCTTCAAAAACTCTCTCACCATTTTTAGGGTCTATATAAAGTAGCTCTACTATTCTTTTCTCACTAATTATGTCCTCTACTACTATTCTTTCTGCATCTTCTGGTTTTACTTCAATATAAAATGTATTTTCTGGCATTATTTTTACTATAGGTCCTTTTTCACAAAATCCAAAGCACCCTGTCTGTATTACTTCAACATCATTTTTTAATCCATGCTCTTTTATTGAATTTCTTAAATTTTCTACAATTTGTTCTCCTTTTGCAGATAAACAACCAGTACCACCACAAACAAGTATTTTCTTTTTTTCTTTCATAATTAGCCTCCTAAAATACTTTTAATGTAATATCGATCCTCTATTTTGATGCTTCTTTTCTATATTTTTCTAAGATTTTTTTCATATCTTTAACTTCTTCTTTTCCATAAACATCTTTTCCTATTAAAACTACTGGAGCTAATCCACATGCTCCAACACATCTTAAGGCATCTATAGAAAATAATCCATCCTCTGTTGTTTCTCCTACATCAATTCCTAAATAATTTTTTACACTATTCAAAACTTTTTCAGCACCCCTAACATAACAAGCTGTTCCCATACAAACTGATATTGGATGTTTTCCTTTTGGTTTCATTGAAAAGAAATGATAAAAACTTACTACTCCATACACCTTTGCAATTGGAATATTCATCTCTTTTGCTATAAACTCTTGTACTTCTTGTGGTAAATATCCAAAAATCTCTTGTCCTTTGTGAAGTACAGAGATTAATGCTCCATTTTTTTCTTCAATCTCACTTATATACTTCTTCAACTCTTCAAACATCTCTTTTTTTAATTTATTATCACAAGCCATTTTTACCTCCTATTTTTTATTTTAATTTTTCCAAAAGAATTTATTCTATTTTATTACTATATTTTTTTTAAAAAATCAATAGTTAGAATGATTTAAATTTTTCTTGTATAATATTTATAAATTCTTTTTCTACATTATTTAATTTCTTACCTTTTTTAAATACTATTGCAAAGTCTCTCTTAAAATTATTCTCTTTTAATGAGTATTTGTTGAATTTTTCTTTCCACTTGGAATTATTCAAAATCATATTTGAAGTAAATCCTATTCCCATATTAAGAGAGATCATCTCTAGGACACATTCTTGACTTTCTGTTTCTAAGTATATTTTAGGAATGAAATTATTTTTTAAAAAAATTACCTCTACTAAAGTTCTCAATTTTTGTTTTTCTTTTAACAAAATAAAGTTTTCATTTTTTAATAGTTCAAAAGCAACTATATTTTCTTTTAACTTATTACTGTAATCCCTTTCTTTAGATGATATTAAAAACAACTCCTCTTCAAAAAATTTTATGTATTCTAACTCGAGACTTGTTAACGGTAATGAGATTATTGCAATATCAACCATACCATCTAAAACTCCCTTTTCTAATTCTTTACTATTTCTCTCTATAATCTCTACTTTAATATTTGGAAATTTATCTTTTAATTCTTTAAAAAAGTATGGTAAAAGATATAAACTTCTATTAGGAGAAATTCCAATTGATATATTTCCAACAAGATTACTTGATATATCATGAAGCTCTCTCCAAAGTTCTTTTTTTAGTTGTAATATCTCCAGAGCTTTTTTTATAAATATCTCTCCTCCCAATGTCAATTTTAATGGAGTTACACTTCTGTCAAAAAGTTTAACTTTAAGTTGTTCTTCTAAAGACGCTACATACTGACTTAATGCAGGTTGAGATATGTATAATTTAGATGCTGCTTTTGTAAAACTTTTTTCCTCTGCTACACATAATATATATTCAAATTTATTCAAATCCATTTTAAAACACCTCCGTAGAAAATATTATAACATATTACTTATAATTCTTATATATATAATAATATTAGACTAATAACTATAAAAATTGCTATTATGTGTTAAATTAAAAACTATTTTAAGGAGCTATATTATGAAAAAATATCTTTTTATCTCTATCTTTATATTAGTATCTTTTGGAAGTGCCTCATTTTATCAATCTAAAAAAAACCACACTTTAAACTTTACAGGTAAATCCTTTTCTTACTTTGAAAATGGAAATATCCAATCTGAACGCAACTATCTAAATGGTAAACTTCATGGAAAATATGTTTTTTTTAACCAAAATGGGACAGTAAAAAAAGTATATAATTACAATATGGGAGTGTTTGAGAATTAAAAAAACCTGTAGATATAATCTACAGGTCTTAGTTATTAAATATTCAATTATTTTCCAGCTTTATAAGCGTTCTCTGATCCGAAAACTTCTTTAATTTTCTCTTTATAGTATGATTTCATCTCTTCTTTTGCAACACCTAAATATTTTCTTGGATCGAACTCTCCAGGTTGCTCAGCAAATACTCTTCTTACTCCTGCTGTAAATGCAAGTCTTCCGTCTGTATCTACGTTTATTTTTGCAACACCTGATTTTGCTGCTCCCATTAACTCAGTGTTAGGGATTCCAATAGCGTCTTTTAATACTCCACCATATTTTTTGATCTCTTCAACATATTTTTGAGGTACTGCTGATGATCCGTGTAATACAATTGGGAATCCTGGGATTCTTCTTTCGATTTCAGCTAATATTTCTAATTCTAACTTTGGATTTGTTCCAGGTTTGAATTTATGAGCTCCGTGTGAAGTTCCAATAGCAATAGCTAATGAATCTACTCCAGTTCTTGATACAAACTCTTCAACCTCATCAGGATTTGTAAATATGCTGTGCTCAGCAACAACATCGTCTTCTACTCCAGCAAGAACTCCTAACTCAGCCTCTACTGTAACATCAAATTTCTTTGCATACTCAACAACTTCTTTTGTGATTGCTATATTCTCGTCAAATGAATAGTGAGAACCATCGATCATTACTGATGAGAATCCTGCATCTATACATGATTTTACTGCATCTAAGCTTGGTCCGTGATCTAAGTGAAGTGCTACTGGAATATCTGATCCCATAGCTCTTGCTCTATCTACAGCAGCCTTAGCTAAAAGTGGAGTTACCTCTTTTGTCATATACTTTAATGCTCCTGTTGAACATTGTAATATAACTGGTGATCCCATCTCAGCACAAGCTTCAACGATTGCAAGCATTTGCTCCATATTATTGAAGTTAAATGCTGGAACAGCATAGTGCTCTTTGTTAGCTTTTGCGAACATTTCTCTAGTATTAGATAATCCTAAATCTTTGTAATTATATGACATAATTTTCCTCCTAATATTTTATTCATCTATTAATATAACAAATTTTTACACTAAAATCAATTTTTGAAACTATTAGTTTTTTATCTTTATTTGACTTAAAATATATCTAAAAAACCACTTTATCTTTCTTTTGCTTTTAAATATCTTAAAAACCTCAGGTATTAACTCTATTACATCCTCTATTACCCTTTGGTATGAAGATAAACTTTTTGGCAATATATTTTGAGTATTTACTAACCAAGATAAAAGAATCAAATTTATAATTCTTAAAAAACTTGAAGCAAAATTTAAGATTCCACCTTTTGTAACATATATACTGTAAATTTTAAATAGAACCTCTCCCTCTTGATGATAATATATTTGTGCCAAGAAAGTAGTTAAATAAATAAATATAAGAAATTTTAATTTCTTTAAATGTTTTAAAAGTTCTTTATTAAATATAATATTCAATACAACTCCAATGAAAAGAAGAACTCCCAATACAGTCATATTTTTAACAAATAGATTCAAAACAAATAAAATTAAAAGACTACTTTTTAACAACAGTCATACCACCCATGTATGGTACTAAAGCTTCTGGTATTAAGAATGATCCGTCCTCTTGTTGATAGTTTTCCATAATTGCTACTAGAGTTCTACCTACTGCTAGTCCTGATCCATTTAATGTATGACAGAATTCACTTTTCGAATTTCCTTCTGGTCTATACTTTAATCCCATTCTTCTAGCTTGGAAATCTCCACAGTTAGAACAAGATGAAATCTCTCTAAATTTATTTTGACCTGGTAACCATACTTCTAAATCATAAGTTTTAGCTGCTCCAAATCCCATATCTCCAGAACATAATTGAATCACTCTATATGGTAATCCTAATCTTTGTAATATTGTTTCTGCATTAGCAACCATTTTCTCTAACTCATCATATGATGTTTCAGGAGTTGCTAACTTTACCATTTCAACTTTATTAAATTGATGTAATCTTATTAATCCTTTCATATCTCTTCCATAAGAACCAGCCTCTCTTCTAAAACAAGGTGAATAAGCTGTATAATACTTAGGTAAGTCACTTTCATTTAATATCTCTTGTCTATGTATATTTGTTAATGTTATCTCTGATGTTGAAATTAAGAACATATCATCAGTTGTCTTATACATATCCTCTTCAAATTTTGGTAATTGTCCTGTTCCTTCACAGATATCTCTTTTTACAATAAATGGTGTTAAATGTTCTGTATATCCATGCTCTGTTGTATGAGTATCTAGCATAAAGCTAATTAAAGCTCTCTCTAATCTTGCTGCTGCTCCTCTGTATACTACAAATCTTGAACCTCCTAATTTTGCTCCTCTTTCAAAGTCTAAAATTTCAAGATTTTCTCCTATTTCCCAGTGCTCTTTTGGTTGGAAAGTAAACTCTCTAGGTGTTCCCCATCTTCTTATTTCAACATTATCCTCTTCATCTTTTCCAATAGGAGTACTTGAGTGGTACATATTTGGAAATGTCATTTGGAAATATGTTACCTTCTCTTCTACTTCTGCAAGTTTTGCATCTAGTTCTTTTATTTCAGCAGAAACTTTTCCCATCTCAGCTATAATTTCAGAAGCATCCTCTCCTGCTTTTTTTCTTCTAGCTACTTCTGCAGACTCTGTATTTCTTTTATTTTTTAGCATTTCAACTTTGGATAAAATCTCTCTTCTCTCTGTATCTAATTTTACAAACTCTTGAAGATCAATATTGCTTCCTCTGTTTACAAGCATTTCTTGTAACATATCAATGTTTTCACGAATAAATCTTAAATCTAGCATAGCTTTTCTCCTTTATAATTAATTATATGTTTTAGATTTTATAACCTTTTTTTATTATATGTACATCCTTTATATCTACTCCTGCTAAGATTAAAAAAGAGTTTGGTGAAGTATTAACCAATTCTAAGTTTATTGTGTCATCTACTCTTGAAAAATCTTTAACTCTTTCTCCCAAGTTTCTCTCTGATATCTTTCCTTTTTTCTCTTTTCTCTCAATTATCTCTTCTTGATTAAATAGAGTTTCTAAAGTATCTATATCATTTTTAGAACCTGTTATTTCAAATATAGCATTTGTATATACATCTACAATACTTCTTTTATCTTCGATTGTTTCTACTTTAGTTACTTTAAATCCTGGAACTGCTGCAGAATTCATTCTTTCCATTACCTCTTCATTTGTCATCATTTCTGATAACTCTATGTCCATTAATTCATTAAAAGCTTCTGTTCCTAAAGATACTGGATTCCCTAAGGATATCTTTGGTCTTGGATGAAATCCTTGAGTATATTTCATAGGTATATGAGCTTTCTTTAATAATCTATCTGCAAATCTAAGCATATCTAAATGGGATATAAATCTCATTTCACCATACTTATCAAAAGTTATTCTCTTTTTCATTAAACTACCTCATTTTTTTTATTTTAATATATTGTATCATGTTACACCTTTAAATTAAATACCTTTCTTCAAAAAAATAAAAAATCTAAAGTTGATTTAACCTCTTTAGATTTTTCTTTATTTTATTATTTTTAAAGTTTCTTTTCCAGCTCTTTTACTCTTTTTAATAGTTCTGGTAATTTCTTTTGAGCAGCTTTTACTTTCAAGTCATCTTTTAGGTTCATCAATGGATGACCAGCTAAAACCTGATTATCATCAACATTTCCTATGATACCAGATTTAGCTCCAACCATTACATTACTACCAATTTTAATATGCCCTGCAACTCCAACTTGTCCACCTAAAGTTGTATTATCTCCTACTTCAGTGCTTCCAGCTATTCCTACTTGAGATATAATCAAACAATTTTGACCAATTATATCATTATGAGCAATTTGAACTAAATTATCTATTTTTGTATATTTTTTAATTACTGTATTTCCAATCGTTCCTCTATCAATTGTTGTATTGGCACCTATTTCTACAAAATCCTCAAGAATTACAGATCCTATCTGATCTATTTTTGTATTATTTCCATTTACTTTTACAAAACCAAATCCATCTGATCCAATAACTGCTCCAGGTTGAATAACACACTCTTTTCCAATTTTACAAAACTCTCTTATTGTTACATTTGGATAAACTATTGTATTATCTCCTATCTCTACTCCTTCACATATTGTTACGTTTGGATAAATCATTACATTTTTTCCAAGTTTTACATCATGCCCTATATAAGCATTTATTCCAATAGTTGATCCCTCACCTATTATAGCTGATTCTTCAACTAACTTTTCCATTTTTTTCAGTTTTCTTTTAAAAAATGCTAATAACTTAGGCATTAAAACTCTTGGATTATCCTTTACTAGTAAATATGTCTTTCCATTTTCTGGTAATACCACTCCAAATGGAACAATTACAACACTTGCTTTAGTTTCGTCTAATTTTTTTAAAAATTTTTCATCTGATGCAAAAGTTACTTCTCCTTCTTCAGCTTGAAAAAAGGGAGATAACCCTGTAATGTTTACCTTGGCATCTCCCTTTACCTCACATTCAAGAAGGGTTATTAACTCATCTATTTTATAAGTCATTTTATCCCTCTCTATTTTTTATTAGTTTACTTTTTTACTTTTTTCCATAACATTTAACACTTTTGGAGTTATATTTTCTCCTCCAAATTTAATTGCACCTTGCTCAAGAACATAGTCATACTTATCTGATCTTGCTACATTTTGAATAGAAATATTTATTAATCTATCTATCTCTTGCATTTTTTTTGCTTCTTCATTTGAAAGTTTAGCTTGAGACTCTCTTACTAATTTTTGAAATGCTGCAACTTTTTCTTCAAAAGCCTTTTTTTCAGTTTCAGTTACATCTTTCCCTTTTCCTTGTAATTCAACTTGAAGTTTTTGTAATTCAATCTCTTTCTTTTGTAATGTAGTCTCTAAAGTTTGCTTTTCTTTAGTTAAATTATCTCTAATAACTTTTGTTTGTGAGTATTTTGCAAATAACTCTTGACTATTTACATATCCTACTTTTAATGCGAAAGCAGATGTAGATACTGCTGCTAACATTGCTATTATTGCTATTTTCTTCATTGTGAATCCTCCATATATATATTTATTAGAATGATTGTCCCATATTAAAGTAGAATTTCATTCCACTTTCTTCTGAATTTCCTACTGGCCATCCAAAGTCAAATCTTAATGGTCCTACTGGTGTATTAACTCTTAATCCAACTCCCACTGTTGTTCCTATATCATCTGGGAATCTAGCATCTCTTTTTTCATTTAAATATCCTGGATCTTCCCCTTGATAATCCCATGCTCTTCCTATATCTGAGAATAGAACAAATCCTAATACATCATTTATTTGAGTTCTATTTTCTATTGTTGCAGTTATCTTTTGTGTTCCTTGGTAGAATCCTCCATCATATCCTCTAAGAGTACTTCCTCCTCCTACCCAGAATCTTTGAGATTCCGGAGTAGTTGTAGTCATAACTCCTCCTACAGCTCTATATGCAAATGTATTATTTTTAAATAATCCTCTATGATACTTTCTTAACTCTAAAGTTGTATTAGCAAAAGTTCCAGAATCTATCGTATCAGCATATCCTACTTCAACTTGATATTTTCCATACCAACCAGATGTTGGATTCCAATAACTATTTCTTGTATCATATGTTATTGATGGATAAATACTAAATAATCCATAACTTCTTTTATCTCCCCATTTATTAAGCAAATCATTTTCAGGAGTAGAATAGATTGCTAACTCTGACTTATCAGCCTTTTCTGTTATATATTCAGCTTTAGTTCCTAAACCTAATCTTAAGTTTTTAGTTAACCCTTTTCCTATATTTAACTTAGCACCATATGTATCTGTTTCATTGAAAAGTACACTGTCACTATTTTCATATTCATTTTTATATAAACTCCATCCCCAAGATATTCTATCAGTACCTTTTATCCAAGGATCTGAGAAGTTAATCGAGAAACTTGTATAATTCTCATCTGATTTTTCAAAAGTTACTCCTAATTCTTGTCCTTTACCTTGCCAGTTCATATCTTTTACTGATAACATACCTAGTAATCCTATTTCTGATCCATAAGATACCGCTCCCTGTAATGTTGCAGTTCTTTCTTCTTCTAATAGAAGAACTAAATCAACACCTTGATTTTCTCCTGGAGCTGGTTTTGTTTCATATTTTACATTTTTAAAGTATCCTGTTCTCATTAAATTTGATACAGTTTCATTATAATCATTGATATTAAATACTTCACCAGGCTGTATCTCTATTTCTCTTTCAACTACATAATCTCTAGTTTTTAATAATGTATCAGTAGCTTTTCTTCTTTGACCTTTTTGTTTAGTAACCATTTTTGTAAAATTAACCTTATCTACTGTACCTTCATTGATTACTATTGTTAAGTCATTTCCACCCGTTAAATCAATATCTTCTATTTCAGCTAAAACATAACCATCTTCGTTATATTTTTTTAATATTTTATCTCTAGCATCTCTTAGATTATTAAGATTTAAAACTTTTCCTGGCTCTATGTTGATTAAACTTTTTAATTCTTCCGTAGTATACTTAGTATTTCCTTTAATTTGAACTCCATTTATAATTGGATTTTCAATAACAGAATATACAACTACTAATCCTTCTGGATATTGGTATACATCAGGTATAACCTCTCTATACATACCTGTTTCTAAAAGTTCTCTTTGTCCTTTTATTATTTTATTTTTTGAAAAATACCCTCCAACTTTAATTGGTATTTTCTTTGCAACTTCATTAACTGGAACGTTCACACTACCAATTATTTCTAAACTAGAAACAACTAATGTTGTATCTACTCTTTCTCTTTCAGAAGCTGGTAAAATACCTTGCTTTTCTAAAAGTTCTTTAGTATCTTTTTTCTCTTTTACGTCTACTACTAATTTTATTCCTCCATCATAAACTTGAGGATAAATAGCTAATTCGTCTATATAATCACTTTTTTTTATGTTGTTATAGTCTTTTAATAATCCCTCTGTTGAGAATACTTGACCTTTCTTTAAACTCATTTTTTGTATTAAAACATCTTGAGGTATTTCATTTAAGTTTTTAAACTCTACCCCTTTTACTAAATATTCTCCCTCTGCTCCAAATGAAACTATAGAAGCTACTAGTGATATTATTCCGATTAGGTGCTTTTTCATCCCAAATTGCCCTCCAATTATTTTTTATTAGAAAAAATATCTTTTATACTATTATATTTTCTTTCAAACTTAAAATCAACATAATAATTTAATTTTCCTTTTTTCTTTTCATCAATCATATTTGCATCGTTTAATTTTGCTACTCCTACTCCATAAGACCATCCTGATTTATATCTTCTCTCTACTTTAAAATCTAACTGATTTACAGAGTTAGAAAATTCATTGCTTTGACTTTCACTATCAGATCCACCTATATCATACTTCGTTCCATCTATTATTCCTAGCTTTAAAATCCAAAAATATTTATCTTTATATATAGGATTCTCCGCTTCTAAATATGCACCAAATCCAAATACATTTGGATCTTGTGTTTTTGGATCATCTGAATTAGCTAAAACCTCTTGATTAAAAACATCCGATACTATCCTAAATTTAGATATATGAAAAACATTTTGAATAGTTCTTGATATTGGTCTCAATAAAGTGCTTGAAATTTGACTATCTATAATAGTCTTAAATAACAATGCCACTACGTTTTTATCATTACCTTCTCCACTTCCGTCGAAAAGATTTTTCAAACTACTACTTTCACTTCCTTGATTAGTTACTATATTTAATCTTAAACTATTTAGCTCTCCTTGTAAAGATATTTCTACATTCCCATTAGCTGTTAATGAGGATACATCAAATATTAAATTGGGATTAAAATCTGAAATTAATCCATTTTTTTTATCTGCTAAAAGTAATGCTCTAGTAACAGTAAAGTCCTCACTTCCCAGTACAAAACTACCTTTTTGTATCTCTAATTCACCAACTACACCAATCTTTTCATTTTTTCCAACAATATTAAATCTTCCTAGTAAAACACCTTGAACATCTTGAGCAAAAGTTGATATATCTGGTATGTTTATATTTATACCATCTCTTATCATAACTCCTATATTAAACTCAGGAGTTTCATTTAATCCACTCTTTATTTCAAAATCTTTTCCCAATCTTTTACTTTCACCAATTATAGCTCTAGTCTTATCTATTATAAAGTTTAAAATTGTTAAAATCAAGCCCTTATCTTCTTTTAGTATTCCTGTTATTTCACCATTATTTATAATAACATTTCCAGATACTTTATTTTCAGAATATACTAAATTTGTTGAAAGATCTATTTTAAAGTAATCTTTCAATTGATATATCATATTTTTTAAAGTTATATTAAAAGCGTAATCCAAATTTTTATAAAACTCATCATCTGCTTTTATTTCATCTAAAGACGGCAGTTTTAAGTATCCTTTTCCTTTTATTTCACCATCATTTAACTTTCCCTCTAAAGAATTTACTGTTAATCTTTCATTATCAATTTTTAGAATCATATTTAGATTATTTAAATTTAATAAAGCTTTTGGTAGATTTGCATTAAAATCAATTAAATCTATATATCCACTATTTTCTTTTAAATTACTTGATAACTGTACATCTATATTAGCAGTTCCACTAATATCTTTTAAATTATCTTTTGATAAAATTGCATTTAAAAAACTTAAGTCTATATTCTTCGAAAAAATATTAAAATTGTATTCTTGATTTGAGATTATATACTCTCCTTTTCCTTTTATCATATTTTTTTCATAATATGCTAAAATTTCATTAATTTTTAAAATATCTTTATCACCTGTTAGTTCCAAAGAAATATCGTCAAAATTAAATCCTTTAATTTCGTATTCTCCATCGTATAATTTTAAATTATAATGTGGATTATCTAAATATCCTTTAACTTCACTTTCTATTCCTATACTTCCGCTCATATCTTTTACATTTATTACACCTTGGAAGTCCCTTAGATATAATGTTTGTTTTGGAATATTATACTCTATTGTTTTCTCAATCAAATTAACATTACCTTTTGAGAATAAAACTCTTTTTCCTTCTAAGCTAAATATGTCTAAATTATCTATATATAGCATATTTTCCTTATCATTTTTTAAATATTTTAAAGTAGATGTTAAATTTGGTAATACATCACCATTTAAATATACTCTGTCAATATTAATTCCTGCACTTGCTTCAATAACTCCATCAGATATTTGTCCTTCAACTCTAGAGAGCACACGATATTTTAGTGCTTTAAAATTATAATATTTTGATAAATTTTCTTCTAATATATTAAGTATAAACTTTCCATCTTTTTCTTTTAAATTATATTCTCCACTAGCTAAACTTTGATTTAATTTAAATTTTTCTGTTGATATTGTATTATCTTTATATAAAATATCTCCACTCATAGATACCAAGGCTTTATTTGGCATTTCTAAGTATGCTTCTTTTATTTGTGCATCAGCTTGAAACTCTTCAAAAGTTCCTGAAACATTCCCATATACATTTTCTAAAAGTAAAACTATACTACTTTTTTCAAATTCACTACTTTTTAATCCCGTTATATGGTAGTTCAAATCCAACTTTTTATCTAAAATATCAACTTCTCCTCGAACTTTAAATAATCCATTTCTTATATCTGATATTGTTAATTTTCCATTATCAAATATAGAATCAATTTTTATACCCTGAACTTTAATTTTTTTATATATTCCCTCTCTTAATTCCCCTTGAATATTAGCTTGAATCCCATTATCATTAATTACTGACACATTTGCATAAGCATCTAAAAGAATATCTTTATTTTCTACTTTTAAATCATTCACTACTCCTCGTAAAATAAATTTATCTCTCTCTCCAGCTATCTCACCTATAAAATCTAATTTTGTATCTAAATTTAAATTACTAAACAAACTTTTTTCCCGAAGATTTTTTGTATGTATTTTAAATTTATACTTTAAATTTTCTCTATTTAACTCTCCAACAACTTGTAAAACCATCTGCCCATCTTTATTAACCATTGAAATCTCTTCAAAGTTAATTACTTTATCTTTCTCTTGAGCTTTTAAAAAGAAATCATAATCATTAAGTAAATTACTACCTGCTAAATCTAATAACTCTAACGTTTGAGTTTTTAAGTTATAAGACATTACAAGCTTTTTATCTTGATATAAATTTAGTATTTCCTCTTTCTTTTTATATTCTCCATTTAAATTAATAAAATTTGAAATAACATCAAACTTTAAATCTTCTCCATTTAAATCTAGAGCTACTTTATATGTTAAATCTCTTTTATATTCCAATCCTGAAGCCAATATGTTCAAATCATTTCCTGATAAAGTTAATATTCCATCTTTAAATAAAACTTTACCATTTAAGTTACTAATATCAACTCCCGAAGAGACAAAAGGATATCCATTATATAAAATTTCAGCTTTAAAACCTTGACTTTTCTCATAAAACAATTGCACATCAACATTTTTAAATTTTAAATTATCTAAAGGTAAATTTAAACCTCCTAATAATTTATAACTTTTAGCAACAGAATAAGATAAATCTTTAAATTTAAAATCAACTTTTACGCCTGACTTTTCTGAATAAAAAACATCAAAAGTTCCAGGATTATTTTCTAATAAGTATATAAAATTAACATCGATTTTATCCTTTTTAAAATCAATCTTACCGTTTACATTTTCTACTTTACTACTTAAACCATCATATGTTACCGTTCCATTTTTAAGTTCAGCTTCTCCAGTTAATCCACTTGTTGCAATGGTCAAATTCATATCAAAGAGCCCTGTAGCTCCACTTATATCTTTATCATCATAACCATATTGAATTAGCTCTGGCTTAACTACAATATTTTTTAAAACTATATTCATATCTAAAGGTTCATTTAAATTATTAAATCTGTATTCATATTTTTCTTTTTGATGCTCACCTTTAAACTCTAAATCTATACCTGTTATTTTATTAAATGAAACATATCCATTTACATTATTCAATTCCTGCTTTATTTCTCTTGAATATGTTGTATCTCTAAATAAAAGCTCACCATCTTTTACTGTTATTATATCTATTGGAACTGCCGTTCCCGCTTTAGTTGTCGATTCTCCTTTACTTCCACTAGAGAATGCATCTACAATATTGACATTCTCACCCTTTCGTTCTATATGAACCCATGGTTTTTCAACATTAATCTCTTGCAATCTAAAGTTTTTTAATGATTCTTTTGAATATGTTATAACCACCTTGGGAGCTTTTACTATTACATCATCTCCCTTTGACAATACTACATCAGTTATATCAATCTCTCCAAATTTTGGGAATTTAATTTCTTGAGAAGATATTGTTGGCCCTACTGCTATTTTCAATATAATTTCTACAACTTTTGGCAAATTATATTTAATTAACAATCCTCCACTCAAAAAAATAAAAATGGAAAGAGATACGATTATTAATTTTTTGTATTTTTCAAAAATTTTCATATCTCTTTCCTCCCTACTTAGTATATTTATAATGGTTTTTTTAAAGCCACTCCTGCTCTTCTTGGGTATTTTTTATCTGTTGATTTTTCTTTTAAAATTTCAACAACTAATCTCTCATCACCATAATTTGGTAATTTATATCTATGTATTTTCACAATTTTTGCGCCTAAAGTTTTTAACGCATTTGTTGCTTCTCCCTCTTCCTCTGTACCAGCCATTTTTTGAGCTAAAAAATGTCCATCAACTTTTATAAAAGGTATCATATACTCTAGAATAACATTTAATTTATTAACTCCTCTGCAAAGACCTATATCAAAGCTCTCTCTGTTATCGTCATTTATATAATCTTCTGCTCTCGAGTTAACGACAGTTACATTTTGTAAATTTAACAATTCTTTTACATTTTGTAAAAATGTTGTCTTTTTACCTACAGAATCCATTAATACGAACTCAACATTTGGATTAAAAATAGCTAAAACCATACCTGGAAATCCTGCACCAGTTCCAATATCTATAGCTTTTTTACCTTTTTTCTCATCTAATAAATTTTGTAAAAGAAGAGAGTCTAAAAAATGCTTTTCTATTGCATCTTTAGTATCTCTTATAGCTGTTAAATTCGTATGCTCATTATAAGCTACTAAATATTCCAAATATTTTATCAAATTATCAATTTTTTTATCTGTATATTGTAATCCTATTTTTTTTATTCCTTCAACTAAATACTCTCTCATCTATTTATTTCCTTTCAATTTTAAATACATTAATAGAACTTGAATATCAGCTGGAGAAACTCCTGAAATTCTTGAAGCTTGTCCAATATTATATGGTCTTACTTGCTTTAATTTATCTTTTGCTTCTTTTGGCATATTTTCTAAAGAGTCATAATCCATATCTTCTGGAAGTTTTTTATTTTCTAATCCTTTATGTTTTTCTATCATTTTTAAAGATTTTTGAATATATCCTGAATATTTAACTTGTACCTCAACTTGATACTCTGTATCTTCATCATAAGATCCTAAATCAAATTTTTCTATTAATTCAGAAATATATTTTATATCTGAATATGATACTTCAGGTCTTCTTAATAATTCTATTAGAGTTATTCCAGATTTTACTTCAGGTTCATTGGCTTTTATCAAAATTTCATTAACTCTTGGGTTACTACTTCCTACGTGTTGCTTTTCTAATTTTTCTATTATTTCAGTAACATCCTTTTCTTTCTTTTGAACTCTTGCATATTCTTCTTCAGAAACTAAACCAATATCATATCCTATTTTAGATAATCTTAAATCTGCATTGTCTTCTCTTAGAACCAATCTATACTCACTTCTCGCTGTAAACATTCTGTATGGTTCATTTGTTCCCTTTGAAACTAAATCATCAATTAATGTTCCTATATACGAATCTGCTCTATCCAAAATAATTGGTTCTTTTCCAAATACTTTTCTTGTAGCATTTATTCCTGCCATAAGTCCTTGAGACCCTGCTTCTTCATAACCTGATGTTCCGTTTATTTGTCCTGCTAAAAATAGATTTTCTACTTTTTTAGTTTCCAAACTATATTTTATCTCTTCTGGAATAATATAATCATACTCAATTGCATATGCATATCTCATTATTTTTGCATTCTCTAAACCTTCTATACCTTTTAACATTTTATATTGAACATCTGTTGGTAATGATGATGAGAATCCACTAATATAAACTTCATTAGTGTCATATCCCTCTTTTTCTAAGAAAAGATGGTGTCTATCTTTATCTGGATATCTAAACACTTTATCCTCTATTGATGGACAATATCTAGGTCCTGTTCCTTGAATTGTTCCATTAAATAGAGGCGATCTATCTTTATTTGAAATTATCGTATCGTGAACATCTTGATTTGTAAATACCATGTGACACGGAATCTGTTTTCTAGATAAAACTTCTTCTGCTGTTGTTCTACTTGAAAACTTTAATACTCCTTGATCTCCTGGCTGAATCTCTACTTTTGAATAATCTATTGTTCTAGCATCTATTCTTGGTGGAGTTCCTGTTTTAAATCTTCCTAATTTTAACCCTAATGTTTCTAATGATACTGGTAGTTCTTCTGAAGATAACTCACCCATTCTTCCACCTTGGAATTGTTTTTCTCCAATATGAATTAAACCTCTCATAAATGTTCCAGTTGCTATTACTACAGCTTTTGCTCTGTACTCTACACCCTCTTTAGTTTTAACTCCAACAACTTTACTATTTTCAACAATAATCTCTGTTACCATACCTTGTATAACATCTAAATTATCTGTATTTTCAAGAGTTTTTTTCATCTCTTTACTATAATTTACCTTGTCTGCTTGTGCTCTTAAAGATCTTACTGCTGGACCTTTCTTCGTGTTTAATACTCTAATTTGGATAAATGTTTTATCTATATTTCTTCCCATTTCTCCACCTAAAGCATCTATTTCTTTCACTAAATGGGATTTAGCTGGTCCTCCTAAAGATGGATTACAAGACATATATCCAATATTATCTAATAATATTGTAAAGATAGCTGTTTTAGCTCCCATTCTTGCTGCTGCTAATGCTGCTTCACATCCTGCATGTCCTGCACCTACAACTATAACATCAAAATTTTGCATTTTTACTCCTCTCTATTACTTTAAATTCTTTAATTCTGCTGCTGTTTTAGCATCTGTTATTACAAGAAGAATATCTCCTTGCTCTATTATCGTATCTGCTGATAAATTTGGAATAAAATTTCTATTTCCCTTTTTTATTCCAACAATATTTACATTATATCTTTTTCTTATATCTAATTCTATAAGTGTTTTGTTCCAAAATATTTCTGGTGATTTTATTTCTGCCAATAAAAAGTCCTTTGAAAATCTAAAGTGTTCAATCATATTTGGATCCATTGCAGCCATTGCAGCCCTTTTCCCCATATATTCTTCAGGATATACAACTTGATTTGCCCCTATTTTTTCTAAAACTTTTCCATGCCTTCTAGATACTGCTTTTACAATTATCTTTTTTACACCTAACTCTTTTAAATTTAAAGTTACCATTATGCTAGGCTCTATTGCTCCTATACATACAAAAGCAACATCAAATCCTTCTAAACCTATATTTTTTAATTCTTTATCATCAGTTGCATCTGCAACTACTGCATTTTCAACTATTCCACTATTTACCGCTTCTTGTATTATATCTTCAGACTCATCTATTGCTAAAACCTCTTCATTAGCCTTATATAGTGTTTCTGCAACACTTGAGCCAAATCTTCCCATACCTATAACCACATATTGTTTCATAATTTCCCTCCATTAATTAGCCTACTAAAATATTCTCTTTTGGATATCTTAAATTTTGTTTTACCTTCTTCTCTCCTAAAGCTAAAGCAAATGTCATTGGACCTAATCTTCCTATAAACATTGTTATTATTAACAATATCTTTGACATTGCACTTAAATCAGCAGTTATTCCCATCGACAATCCAACAGTAGCAAAGGCCGATATTACCTCAAAAGTTACTTTTTCAAAACTCATATCTTCTATTGTCATAACTGCCATTATTATTATAGAAACATATATAATTGATATTATTAAGATTGCCAAAGCTCTATTTAGTATATCCCAACTTATTCTTCTATTAAAAACATTTATATTTTCTTTTCCTTGAACAACTCCAATAACATAAAATATAATTACTCCAATTGTTGTTGTCTTTATTCCTCCACCTGTTGATCCAGGAGAAGCTCCAATAAACATTAAAATACAAAACATAAATATCGTAGCTGGTTTTAAATCGCCCATAGGAACTGTATTAAATCCTGCTGTTCTAGTTGTAACACTTTGGAAAAAAGAAGCCAAAACTTTATCAAACCAATTTAAACTTCCAATTGTTAAAGGGTTTTTATATTCTAATAAAAAGAATAAAATCATTCCAACAAATGTTAAAAACATTGAAACTAATATAGCCACTTTTGATGTTAAAGTAAATCTCTTTACATCCCTTCTAACTGCTACTAGTACTGAATTTATTACCGAAAATCCTATTCCTCCCAATATTATTAAATATGCTACTGTCATATTCATTAATATACTTCCTGGATAGTTTTCTAAGTTATTTGAAAATAATGCAAATCCTGCATTACAAAAAGCTGATATAGAATGAAATATTCCATAATATAAAGCTTTTGAAAAATCAAAAATTTTTAAAAATTCCAATGTTAAAAAAAATGCTCCTATTCCTTCTATTAAAAAAACAATTAATATTATTTTTTTTATAAAATCTACAATCTCTCCACTATTTTCAGCATTTCTCTCCTCTTTTATTAATTCTCTATCTTTATATCCAATTTTTTTTCCAATTAAAAGAAAAAACAAAGATGAAAAAGTCATTACACCTAAACCACCTAATTGAATAAAAACAAGCAGTATTATTTGTCCTTCAAAAGATAAAACTTTACTTATATCAATAACTGATAACCCTGTTACACATATTGCTGATGTTATTGTAAAAAGTGCTGTTAAAAAACTTATCCTTTGACCATCTTGAAGAGAAAATGGCATGTATAGTAATATCGACCCTAAAATTATTGCTGTTAAAAATCCAAGTATTAATTTCCTAGAAAAAGATAATCTATCTATAGGGCTTAAAAGTTTTCTTATCATTTATTTCCTCCTATGAAAAAATGCTTTTGCAATTATACATTATTTTTATCATTTTTTCAAGTTCACTAAATAGTTAACAAGGATAGAACTAATAAATTCTATCCTTGTCTTAACTTTTATAATTTTCATTTATATGAGGTATAATTAGGATTTACTCCCTTTTTTAATAAAATAGGAATTAAATCGTTATAACCTAATCTTTTAACTTTTAAGTATACTTCTCCTAATATATTTTCCCCATATATGTTTTTTTCTTTAGGATTATATTCACCATCTAATAATTCTTTTATAATTTCTTTTGAATTAGCATAGTATATTGGATAATTCCCTTTTTTATCTTTCAATAAATATTGACTATTATCTTTTTTTAGTAATGCTTTTAAAATATTTTCATTTTCTATATTAACAGCCCAAAATATTGGATACCACTGACTCGAGTCAAGAACTTTAAGTGTAGCTCCATTCTCTATTAATGCTATTGATAAATTTTGTGGTCTTGTTTTTATATAAAAATTCAAAAGAAGTTCACCATCACTAGTAAATACATTTATATCAGCTTTATCATTTAAAAACATTTGTAAAGCTTCCATACTATTTACATAAAAAATTGGTGGTCTTGCTGAAGTTATTAAGTTAGTTCCTATATTCTTTCTTGCAGGTAAATCATTAGTTATATTTGCTCCGTTTGATAACAAACTAGCTATAACTTGTAGAGAATCCTCTTTTAAAGCCAAGCTCAAAAGAGTATCCCCATTTTTTAATTGTTGATCTATGTTAAAACCATTTTTTATTGCTCTATTTAAAATATACACATTATCTACAACTACTGCTGCTATAATCTCTTCTTCCGTATACTTTTTTGTATTTAAACCACTACAACCTCCGAAGATTGATAATAGTAAAATTACAAACAATAATTTTTTCATAGATATACCTCTTTAATTATTATTTAGAGTTTTTTCTTCTGTCGCCCTCTTTTAAGAATTTCTTTCTTATTCTGATGTTAGTTGGAGTAATTTCTACTAATTCATCATCTGCTATATAATCAAGAGCTTGCTCTAAAGTATATCTTCTAGGTGTAGCAAGCTTTATAGCATCGTCACTTCCTGATGCTCTCATATTAGTTAATTTCTTAGCCTTACATACGTTTACAACTAAGTCATTATCTCTGTTATGCTCTCCTACGATCATTCCTTCATAAACAGCTACTCCTGGATCAGTAAATAATACTCCTCTATCTTGTAATCCACCTAAAGCATAAGCTACAGT
>NZ_CAMQXC010000026.1 GCF_947038635.1 uncultured Cetobacterium sp.
CTCAAAAATATTATATAAGTAAAAAATCTTATGTCACTGTAACTGGAAAAGTTTCTAGAGAGCGTGAAAAAATAAAAGAAAAATCTATAACACTACCTATTTTTATAATTATGTCTCTTTTAACTATTTTCGTACTTATAATGTATATTACGATACCAATTGGTTCTCTTGTTAAACTTTGGGGAATAAACTACTCTCCATCTTTAGATCACTATAAATATGTTTTTGATTTAGGAATGAAGCCTATCATTGATACAACTATTTTATCTTTGATTTCTACTCCTATAACTGGAATTTTAGCTATGATTATTGCATTTTTAATAATAAGAGGAAAGTTTATTGGAAAAGGATTTATAGAGTTTTCTACAATGATGGCCATTGCTATTCCTGGAACTATAGTTGGACTTGGTTATGTTATAACATATAATACAAAACCTTTTATTTTAACTGGAACCGCAACTATTTTAATAATAGCTTTCATTATGAGAAATATGCCAATTGGAATTCGTTCGGGTATGGCTGCTCTTCAACAAATTGATCCATCTATTGAAGAGGCTGCAATGGTTTTAGGAGCAAATAGTAAAAAAGTTTTTACTTCTATTACTCTTCCTATGGTTAAACCTGCATTTTTTAGTGGATTGGTTTACGCATTTGTTAGAAGCATGACCTTAGTTAGTACTGTTATATTTTTAGTTTCTGCAAATTATAATCTTCTAACAGTTGCTATTATGAATCAAATTGATGTAGGAAAAATAGGTGTTGCTTCAGCGTATTGTACAATTTTAATCATTGTTGTTTTCTTTGTTATTGGAATTATGAAAATAATCTTAAAACAGATGGGAATCGATGAAATTACAGAATAATAGGAGATAATATATGGGTGCTAAAAGAGTTAAGTTTGAAAATTTAAATAAAATTTTTTTAACAGATGATGATAGACAAGTTAAAGCTGTAGATAATTTTAATTTAGATATTAATCCCGGTGAATTTGTTTGTTTACTTGGTCCATCTGGTTGTGGTAAAACAACTACTTTAAGAATGCTCGCTGGTTTTGAAATTCCAACAGATGGTCATATTTATATAGGAGACGAGAATGTTGAAAGAATAACTCCTGATAAAAGAGATACTGCAATGGTTTTCCAAAACTATGCACTTTTTCCTCATATGAATGTTTTTGATAATATCGCTTATGGGTTAAAGCTACAAAAGTTACCAAAACCAAAGATAAATGAAAGAGTAAATAAAATACTTTCTCTTATGAAAATGGAAGATTTTGCCAAGAGAGTTCCTTCTCAAATGTCTGGAGGTCAACAACAAAGGGTTTCTTTAGCTAGAGCTTTAGTTATGGAACCAGGAGTTTTGCTATTTGATGAGCCTCTTTCTAACTTAGATGCTAAACTACGTATACATATGAGAGATGAAATTAGAAAAATTCAACAAGAGGTTGGAATAACATCAATATATGTGACTCATGATCAGTCTGAAGCTATGGGACTTTCGGATAAAATTGTTATAATGAAGGATGGTAAAATTCAACAAGTTGGATCTCCAATAGAGGTTTATCAAAGACCTACCAATGAATTTGTTGCTAACTTTATTGGAAAAGCAAATATTTTCCCGGCTATTGTTTTAGAATCTTCTGAAACTTTTGCAATTGTTAAAATTTATGAAAAAGAGTATAAAATAGAGTACAATAAAAAACTAGAAATAAACTCTACTGTAAAAGTTATAGCAAGACCTGAAACTATTCTCATTGGTACTTCTGAAATGATCGGCCTAGTCACAAGAAGTATGTTTATGGGAAGTCATCATGAGTATGAGATTCTTATTGATTCTAATCTTAAAATTGAAGTTTCTTTAAATAATCCAATGAATAAAAAAATATATAAGGTTGGAGAAAAAATAGAGTTCGGATTAGATATTAACTCTCTTCATATAATTAAAGAGTAATATTTTTCTCTTATAAAAAATAAAAGGTGCGGTTCAAAACTAAATGAACCCGCACCTTTTTAATTTACTAATTTAACTTTTATGAAAATTGAGCATCACATAATCCACAACCTGAGCAAACATGTCCATTATAAGAGAATGCAATTTTTTGAGCTTTTTGTTTTTTTCTTAGTTCTGCTACATGTCCTTCTCCTTCTCCATTAACATGATATTTTAACATTTCAACTAAGTTATCCATGCATGATGATAACCCTTTTATTGGAGCTCCTGAACATGGATTATCATCTAAAAGAGCGATAACTTTATCCACTTCCATTCCAGGTAGTAATTTAGATATTGCATTTAAATTTCCTGGACACCCTTTTACTGCAGAAAATGACACTATTTTTCCATCCTTAACTTCTACAGTCATCTCTTTAGAGCAAGCACCGTAAGGTACCTCTGTAAATTTTACATCTTTTTTTACTTCTGCATTGGCAAAAGTGCTTACCATTAAAGCTCCAGCTAATAAAAATAGATTTCTTTTCATAATTTTCCCCCTTGTATTTTTATATTGTTAATATAGCTATATAGCTCATTATTTTCAATATGTCAAATAAAAAATCACTGTTTTTCCTCAATTTGTAATACATTTTATATATACCCTCTCTATATCATTTATATAGCTTTATACATCATTTTTTTATACCTTAACTCTTAATTAGGTTAATTTCAAACGAACGCCTTAAATCTTATTTAATAGCGTCATTTTTCTGTACTTTTGTTTTTAAAATAGTAAATCTACATTTTTATACCTTTATTTAAGTATTTTTTAATATAAAATCCATATTTTAGATACTTTAATCTAAATTTAAGTATGATTTCTATGGTTGAAATAAGAGTGATTTATTTGAATAGATGGTCTTTTTGCTGTACATAATTTGATATGAAAAAAAGTCCCTATTTCTAAAACTTTAGGAACTTTAATTATTGGAGAAAGTGTATGGCCTATTTAAGAATGCAATATCTTTTTATTTTCTATAAATTTTCTTTTAATTTAGTTAACAAAATTTTAAATAATTCTATATCCTTTTCTTTTATATTTTTAGAAAATTCATTATTAAATTCAGTATCTATATCTTTTAATTGGTTAATTAAAGGATATGCTTTGTCTGTTAAACTAATTAGAAAGGCTCTTTTATCATTTAAATTTTCTTGTCGTATTAAATATCCTTTTTTTTCAAGTTTATCAATAATTGCTTTTATATTATTTTTATCCTTTTCAACTCTTAAAGAAAGTTCATTTTGTGAAATTTTATCCTCTTTTGATAGTTCTTTTAATATAACCCATTGTTCAGGAGTTATATCAAATTCCTTAAATTTTACAGTTAAATTTTGATGAATTTTTCTAGCAATAAGACATATATCATAACCTATCGTATTAATATTTGCCAACCTCCCATTTAAAATATTATTTCAACAAATATAATATTACTTTTTTTAAATAATTACAATTATTTTTTATTCATAGCAGAATCTATTGATTTATGAAGTTCTTTAAAATATAATTCCATTCCATCTATTCCTCTAACAAAAGGATTAGGTTGTCCATTTTTTCTATCATTTGCTTCTTCTAATTTATTATAACCATTATCAAGAAATAGATGTGCTGTAATTTCTGAAGTTGCATCCTTCTCTTTTGATTTTTTTTCAAAATGAGTTACAGAATTCTTATAAGCTACCTGTAACTTTTTATCCTGTGGAATTCCTGTTCCTCCCCACATTGTAACAACCTCTTTTTTTCCATCGTTTGTAGTAGGAAAAATAACTGATATTCCACCAGGAGTATGTCCAGGTGTTTCAAAAATTTCAACTGTAGTTTTTCCTAAAGTAATTTTGTCGCCATCTTTAACATAAATATCAACAGATGTTTTAGGAGAACGACTTGAATTAGCTCCTGTATTAACAGTATTCATTAGAGTTTCATCAACTTTTGTCATAACTACTTTAGCCTTATATTTATTTCTAATATAGTTAGCTCCACCATAGTGATCTCCATGTCCGTGAGTTACAATAATATATTTTATTTCTTTAGGATCTAATCCTAATTTTGTTAAACCATTAATTATAGTTTTAGCATCGTTATCATCCCACATTGAATCTATTAGGATAATTCCTTCCTCTGTTTTTATTGCCCAAGCAACAACACTTTTAGTTCCAATACAATATACATTATCAAAAACTTTTGTTGGATTTAATGAAGTATTATCATGAAGAATTGCTTTTATATTAGTTGGTGGCTCAGAAGCAAAAGCGGCATTAACTGATATAGGTAACAATAACAAACTTAATAAAGTAATTTTTTGAATTAATTTTAACATATTTAACCTCCTAAAATTTTAAACAAAAGTACGTATACGTACTTTTGTTTATTTTATTATATCTTATTAATTTTGTCAAAGATTATTTTCAAGGAAATCCATTTCTTTTTAAGTACAAGATTATAACATATTTTATTTTAAATGGAGGTTATAACTGTGAATAAAAAAAAATCCATTGTTTTAGATTTTCCATTAACAAAATACCAAGTATTAGAATATCCAGATATAACATTTTCTCAACCCAAAGGGATACTAAATAATATTTTTAACTTAAAATTGGACCTTTTAAAACCTAATGATGATAAAGTATTCCCATTAGTTGTTTTTGTTACTGGTGGAGGATTTTTTTTAGCTCCTAAATACAATTATCTTCAACAAAGAATAGCTTTAGCTGAAGCTGGATTTATTGTTGCTAGTATTGAATATAGAGTTATTCCTCAAGGTAAATTTCCAGATGCTTTAGTTGATGTAAAAAATGCAATCCGTTTTCTTAAAGCAAATGCTTACAAATTTGGAATAGATAAAGAAAAAGTTGTTGTTATGGGTGAGTCTGCTGGAGGATATTTAGCTGCATTAACAGCTACAACGAATAATTGTAAAGAGTTTGAAATAGGTGAAAACTTAAGTGAATCCAGCAGTGTTCAAGCTGCAATAGATATTTATGGATTATCAGATCTAACTAAAGTCGGTGATGATTTTTCAAAAGCTATTCAAGAAGCACATGCCTCTCCTTCATCACCAGAAGCTATATTTATCAATGGACTTTCTTTATTTGATAAAGGTGGTTCTATAAAAGATAATATAAATTTTGTTGAAAAGGCTAATCCAATAACTTATATATCTAAGAGCACTCCACCATTCTTATTAATGCACGGAGATAAAGATAGTTTAGTTTCTCCAAGCCAAACAGAAATACTTTTTGAAGCTCTTTTAGAAAATGGTGTTGACGCCCATAGATATATTGTAAAAAATGCTAATCACGCTGATAAATATTGGTATCAACCTGAAATAATAAATATTATTATTAAATTTTTAAACAAAATTTTAAAATAGATTATCACTAAAAAAATTGCAGATTTTACTCTGCAATTTTTCTATTTTACAACTATTCTTCCCTCTAAATTAGGATTTAATACCTTTATTTTTTTCACATAATCAATAAAAATATCTGAATCAATATTTTTTTCTGAATCTACTTCTACTACTCCCATAGTATTTTTTAACATTTGGAATCCATCTCCACCACTTTTTATATATAAAGGAAGAGCAACTGTATAAATAGTTTCTAATTGAATAGGTTTACCATTTATAGTAACGTTACTTACTCTAGATCCCACTTCACTTTTAGGATTATAACTATATTTCAATCCAGAAACCTGTAAAAATCTCCCTGCTTTCTTATCAACACTACTAACTCCATGCTCCAATGCTTCTACTATAGTTTTTCCATCATATTTAAAAGCACCAACTTTATTTGAAAATGGAAGAATTGATATTGCGTCTCTTAGTCTAAAATCTCCTGATTCTATATTTGCCCTAATTCCTCCACCATTCATAAATGCAATCTCTGTATTAAAATGATCTTTATAAGCATCTGCTATCAGATTTCCAACATTACTTTCCTCATATCTAGCATGATGATTTTCTCCAAATCCCGAGTCTAACTTTACACTATTTTTTGCAATAACAGTTCCTAAGTCTCTATCTAATTTTTCTTTATAAAACTCTTCTAGCTTCAGCATCTCCTTATCTGAAGGAATAGAATTATCAACTGGTAGAAACTCTAAGCTTTGCTTTATTTTTCCATCTTTATTTTTAAATATATCAATTTTTACAATAGAACCCATATTCCCTTGTGGAGAAACAATTGGCTTTTCTCCCACATATGTCACAAAATTATATTTTTCAGATTTTTCCTCTGCTAATACCGCATTTATTTCTGGATATTTTTCTAAAATCTCTATATTAAGTTCAGGTTCTGATTGAGTTAAAAGAACTATAAAATCAACTTTTTCTTTTTTAAGTTTTTCTAAATTCTCCCCAATACTTTTTATTATATCCTCTTGATAAATCTCAGTTGTTTGAATTGTTGTTTCCATTCCATCAGTAGTTCCTAAAAAACCAACTTTAAAATTTCCTATGTTTTTTACGATATACTCTTTAGAGTTATTAAATGGTTTTCCTGAACTCTCCTTTAAATTACTACTTATCCATTGAAACTTAGATTTATTAACTAAATTTCTAGCTTCAGTTACTCCAAAATCAAATTCATGTTGTCCAAAATTTGAAATATCTATTGGCATTTTATTAAAAGCTTCAATCATTGGAAACCCATGATAAACTGCTCCAAATAAAACTCCCCCTCCTAAGTCTCCACCTTGAAGCACTATAGTATTTTTATTTTCCTTTTTTACAGAGTCAACTATAGTTTTAGCTCGAGCAACTCCACCCCTCTCTCCATGTTTATCTATAACTGGATAAATAACATGAGAATCATTAAAATATAGTAGTGTTGCCTTTTCTTTAGCAATAACTAACGATGAAACAAGTAAGAAACTAAGTAATAATTTTTTCAAAATACACCCTCCAATAAAATAATTAAATTTAAATCTGAAATATTATATCACATATATCAACTATAAAGCAAAAAGCTGTAGATTTCTCGACAGCTTTAACATTTTTTACTTATTTTTTATATCATTAACAGTTATTGATCTTATATTTGTAGCTCTACCCTCTTTTGGTAAAGCTATTTTTCCCTCATTTATAAGTTCAACTGCAATAGCTTGATTTTCATCTCCTGGTAATCCTATTATCTCCCAGTTATTATCTGGTAATCCATCAATTACCTTTTTCTCTTGAACATATTTCATAGATAGTTGTTGAATAGTTCCCTCTGTTTTCCCATAAGCTGTTTTAGAATCCCATAAAATAGGTATGTTTCTATTTTCAAATATCCCACCTTTTTTAGCTAACATATCAAATCTATACGAGTTCATTCCAACTTTAACTTTCATATCATCTGTTATTGAAGTTCCATCCATAAGTTTTAAATCTTTTATTCTATTTCCTTTTTCCTCTCTTAAATCAATTTTATATTGTGCTCCACCAAACTGATCATATAAACTATATTTAAAAGATCTTTTATCTAAATCAAAACTTATTGTTAAATCTCCAGGTTTTAAAGTATTAAAATATTCTGCCGACCATTCCATATAATTTTTCAGATCTTTCCCTGTAAATTCATATACAGTGATTTCTCCACCTGTATAACGATAGTTATAAGCGATATCCTTTTTCTTTACTTCTCCTGCATCCCATTTAGAATCATCCCTATCTAAAGAAAGTGCAACAACTTGTGCATCACTATAATTTAACATAACATTATGTAAAAAAGTAGCAAGCCCTGTATCCTCTACATAAATACTTGGGATTCCTTTAACCTTATCCTTTGGCACAAGAGGATTAGTTGCTTTTCCTATAACTATGTTTGCTTCCTCTCTTAATTTTTCATGATAAGGAGCATATATTTTATCAACTCTTTCACTATTTTTAACACCTTTTAAAGATACTGTCTTAGCTTCTTTTGATACAAGTTTTGATTTTTTATTAGTATCAAATTTCAAATCAACTATTGATAAATCTTGACCATATTTATATGGTGCTGTTATCACTACACCATTTTCCACTATACTTGAAACTTCTTTATGTGCATGCCCCGATAAAATAACATCTATTTCTGGAATTGCATTTGCTATATCTTTTACTCCACTTCCAGGAACTCCGTTTTCATTATCATATCCCATATGAGCAACTAAAACTATGGCATCTACCTTCCCTTTTAATTTTTCAACTTGTGCTTTAATAGCTGGAATTGAATCCATAACTTCTAAATCTTTTACATTCCCTGTATCTGCTTCAAATTTTGTAATAAGAGGAGTTGTTACACCAATAAACCCAACTTTTATACCATCTTTTTCCATTATTGTAGATCCTTCTAAAAACTCTTTTCCATCTTTTTTATAAAAAAGATTTGAAGCTAAAGATTTTCCTTTAAAATCCTGTGTATATTTTGATAAAACATCTAGTCCAAAGTTAAACTCATGGTTTCCTGGAACAAACACATCATAATCCATTACATTCATAACTTTTGCTACTGGATTTGGAAAAACTTTAGAAAATTTTTCAACAGAGTTATCTTGAATTGCATCCCCTACATCAACTAAGATAACATTACTGTTCTTTTCTTTTTCTTTAGATACATATGTATCTATTTGACTAAAGCTTCCAGAAACATATGAGTCTCCAGAATACTCCCAAGGAATAATTCTTCCGTGTACGTCTGAACTAGATATTATTTTTATATCTACCTCTTTAGCTAATAAAAATGATGTTGTTAAGGTTCCTATTAGCACTACATTTTTTAATCTCATTTAATCTCCTCCTGATTTTGTATTATATAGATTAACACTATTTTAATTCTTTTTTGGATTAGTAGCAAGTTTTTCTTAAAAAATAAAAAAAATTGCAGATTTTTACTCTGCAATTTTTAATTTTACCAACTTTTTTTTCTAAGCATATATTTTATAAGAGGATACACTAGCATCAATATACAAGCAACCATAAGAACTGCTGTTATTGGTCTTGTAAAAACTTTTACTATATCTCCATTTGCTAAAGTATAAGCACGTCTAAAGTTAGATTCACTCATCTGACCAAGTACAAGACCTAAAACTAAAGCTGCTGAATTATACCCTAATTTTACAAACATATACCCTATTATTCCCGCTGCGGCCATTAAAATAACATCACCAGTATTATTTTTTAAAGCATATGCTCCAATTGTTGCTAACATAACAATAACTGGCCCTAAGATTGTATATGGTATTGCCAAAATTTTTGCAAATACTTTTGCTACACCCATAGCAACTATAACCATTACAATATTAGTTATAAGCATCGAACCAAATACAGAAGCTAAATATTGCGGTTGAGTTTTTATTAATAATGGTCCTATCTGTACTCCCTTTATTACTAAAGCAGTCATCATTATTGCAGCTGCATTTCCACCTGGAATTCCAAGAGATAATAATGGAACCATCGAACCACCTGTTGCAGCATTATTTGCCGCCTCTGATGCTACTATTCCATCAGCTATTCCTGTTCCTAATTTTTCTGGATGCTTTGATACCTTTTTTTCAATAGCATAAGATAAAAATGATGCTATTGTTGCTCCTGCACCTGGAAGTATTCCTATTACAGTTCCTAGTATAGAGGATCTCGTCATTGTTCCCTTTGTTTCCCAAATCTCTTTTACAGATGGTAGAACTGTTTTCATTTTTGTTGACTCATTTTTCTCTTTATCACTTACTTCAATTTTTTTAGATTTCGCAGTTTGTTTCAATACCTCTGTTACAGCAAATAATCCAATCATTATTGGAATCATCTCTATTCCAGAAAGTAAAGTTGAACTTCCCCAAGTAAACCTTGATATTCCCAACATTGGATCCATTCCAACACAAGCTAGCAACAATCCAATTAAACCTGATATTAAAGTTTTTACTATATTATCACTATCTAAACATGATAAAACTGAAATACCTAAAAAAGATACTGCAAATAGTTCTGAAGGCCCAAATTCTAAAGCTATACTCGCTAATTGAGGAGAAACTAATGCCATTGCAAATGCTGCAACTAATCCTCCAACTGCTGATGCTATTAATGAAAATCCCAACGCTTTTCCAGCCTCTCCTCTTTGAGCCATTGGATATCCATCAAAAGTTGTAGGTGCACTAGAAGGTGTTCCTGGTATTTTAAACAATATAGCTGTTATTCCACCACCAGTTATTGAAGCACAATACACTGAAACTAAGAATGCAATTGCAATAACTGGATCCATAGCATAAGCAAATGGTAGTGCCAAAGCAACAGCCATAGAAGCGCTTACACCAGGCATTGCTCCAAAAACAACTCCTAAAATAGTTCCGGCAGTTATTAAGAAAAATGTACTTGGATTTAATATAATTTTTAATCCCATACCTAATAGATCAAACATAACTTATAACCCCCTCTTAATATTTAATAATATTCCTTCAAGGAAAAGTGCTAAGTTACGGAATACCCCTATTCCTCTTTCCAATCTTATATCTAATAATCCTTGGAAAATTATATAAAGAATAAACGTTATTATCAAGGAGTTCAATACAACCTTAGGTATATTTCTCTCACCTAATAAAATTGCATAAGTTACTAAAAACCCAAAGCATGATGTTATAAACCCTATATAAGGTGTTGAAAGTGCCATTATTGAAACTAATAACATACCTATAAATAGTTTACTTTTTAGAAATCCTACTATATTAATTTTTTCATGATTTACCTTTTCTTTTCTTATTTTTAATTGATTTATTACGTTTATTACTAATAAAATAAGCATTAAAGATATAACTATTCTTGGCCAAAATGCAGCTCCTAACTCTGTTAATGTTGGAGCTGGGGATTCTATTCCAACTAAAAAGAAACAATAAATATTAAATATAATTAGTGCAATCGAAAATATAATATCCAAATTTATTTCACTCCTTATTGTAAGTATTCTTTATATTGTTATTACTTTTTACCAAATAGTTCAGTTAAAGAGTTATAATCATTTTGCCATTGAGCTTTAAAGTCCTCTGTATTTAACCAACCATTTCTTTGATCTAATCCCTCATTCTTAGCCCAATTTTGGAAGAAATCACTTGCAATTGCTTTTTGAGCTGCAGCTTCAAACGCTTCGATAGCCTTGTCCGGAGTTCCTTTTATATAAAATATTCCTCTTGCTGGTCCAAAATATGTATTTAATCCTAACTCTTTTGCTGATGGAACGTTTTCATATCCAGGAAGTGTTAATCTATCCTCTGTTAAAGCTAAAAGTACTTTCATATCACCTGAAGCCACCATTGCTGCCACTTCTGCTGGTCCAACACAAGCTATATCAACGTGTCCACCTATTACATCAGCATTTAATTGGGAACCTTCTGTATAAGCAACTGGTTCTATTTTTCCATTTGTTGCTCCCATAACACAAGCTGCGTCAAGACCAGTTATTGTCATAACTCCAGCTTTTACTTTTCCAGGATTTTGATCAACATACTCCATTAGCTCTGTAAAATTATTATATGGTGACTTTGAACTAGTTACAAAAATATTTACATCATGTACCATTTGAATTAATGGATTAAGTGTTCCATATACATCATAAGGAGTAGCTCCAGATATTTGTGCAAGAAGTGGCGATGGTGTTGACATTACATATGTATATCCATCTGCTGGTTGTTTTGCACCAAATTGAATACCTGATACTCCTCCAGCTCCAGATCTATTATTTACTACAACTGGAACTCCTAACTCTTTTTCCAAAGCTGTTGCAAAAGTTCTTGTTGTAGTATCTGCTCCTCCACCAGTTCCCCAAGGGCAAATAATTTCTACTTTTCTTTCCCACTTCCAAGGGCCATCTACAGCAACCTTATCAGATGAATCCCCACATGCACCTAGTAAAAACGTTGTTGATAATACCGCTAAAATTTTTTTCTTTAACATAATATCTCCCCTTTTTATTGTTATTTTAAAACTTTTTAACAAAGTTTTAATTTATATCCGGTATTCTGTATCCTGTATATGTCTTTTTGTATACAATAGAGTATACAACATTTTATTTGATTGTCAATTTTATTTTTTGTTTGTATATCGACTTTAAAATGTATTTTTAAAACATTACGCACTTTTATGATAACAAATTATCTGTATACTAAATTTATATTCTAAATTTTATTTTAAATAAAAAAATACCATCATTTTTATTTGATGGTATTTTCAATTTCACTTTTTTTATCTCTAACTTCTAATTGCTCTATTAAAAAATCTTTCGCTTCTAATAAATGTTTCTTATTTAAATTTATTAACTCATTTTTTTTATTTTTCTTTATAAACTCCACCATTTTAACATGATCTTTATGAGCACTTAATCTTCTATTACCATTTTCTATAGAAATTTTTCTAAATTTCTTTAAATATAGATTTAAATTATTGATTAAATTTACAACTCTAGGTAGATCTGCAATATTATAAAGAGTTTTATTAAATTCAGAAAAATATTTAAATACTTCTAAAGATTCTCTCTCATCTTTTATTATTAAATCCACTTTATGAATATTTTTTTTTAATTTTTCAATATCTTTCTCTGTTACTTTTTCAAATATCTCTTCAAAGATAACTGTTTCTAAAGCCATTCTTATTTTTATTACTTCCTCTACATCCTTTTTTGTTGTTTTAGGAACTACTACTCCCCCTTTTTCTCTTCCTTCTATTAAACCTTCTAATTCAAGCATTCTAATTGCCTCTCTTAAAGGAGTTCTACTTACATTTAACTTCAATGCATACTCCTCTTCTACAATTCTGCTCTCTTCCTCTATTTTTCCATTTACAATCTCATTCTTTAAATATTCATAAACTTGTTCTCTAATAGATTTTTTTCTTTCTATTGGCATCTCTTTCTCTCCCCCCTTACTATCTCTATTTTAATCTTCTAATAACTTTATATACCTCATGCTTTATAATTTTGCAAAAAATTATCTAAATATTTCAAAAATAAAGCAACCTAACTTATAGAATACCTATAATATCTTTTTTTCCCAAGTATTTTAGCTTGATATAAAGCTTTATCTGCCTTTTCATACAGCTCATTAAAACTATTTGCATCTCTCGGATAAACAGCAATTCCAGCTGATAATGACACTTTTATTTTTTTATCTTTTATAACTATTTCTTCATTTAAACTATCAAATATTTTTAATATTTTTTTTTCTACTATATTAATGTCTTTATAATTTGGTATAAAAATACTAAATTCATCTCCTCCCATACGAATAGCACTTCCTTCATCACCTATTATATTTTTAAAAATACTTCCAATTTTTTTCAAAATTTGATCTCCACCATCATGTCCTAAATTTTTATTTATATTTTTAAAATCATCTACATCAATCATTATAAAAGCATGATTATTTTCTGGATACTCTTCTATCATTTTTTCTACTAATTTTTCACCAGATATTCGATTATAAAGATTAGTTAATAAGTCTTTTGTTAAATTTTCTAAAAGTTTATTCTTTTGCTCTTTTAAAAAATATATTTTTTCTAAATATTTAGAAACACTTAAATACATTATCATAGCAAAACCCAAACCCATAAAAGCAATTACTTTTACGTTATTTTCTTTTATAAATTCACCAAAACTACTTACTTCAATATATTTCTTTAACCATTTATCATTTAAATAACTTATTGTTCCATCTTTTTTTCTTTGAAGAATGGCATTGTTTATCTCTTCTATTAAATAATTATTCTTTTCAGAAACTCCTATTGAAAACATTTTATTAACTAAAATATCATCCATCATTTTAATTCCACTGTATTTTTTAGCAATTTCTTTTCCAACTGAATAAGTTGTCAAAACATAATCATTTTCATTTATTAAAATAGAATTAAACGCACTTCTATAATCATTATATTCCAGCGCATTTTTTTCTAATTTATATGGTTTTAAAAAAAGCTCTAAACTATCACTACCTTTTAAATATGCTATTTTTTTAATATATAGTTCTTCAAATTTCTCATATTTTTTTGTTCCGAAGAAAACAAATTTATCTTTACTTGTTGGAATAGAAACTTGAAAATTAGCACCTTTCTTTGTACCGCTAACTACTCCTAAAATCAAATCTGCTTCATTACTCAAAATAGAACTAACACATTCATCCCATGAAAGTAATTTTAAATTAATATTTTTCCTCAATAAATATGATAAAGAATTTATCATTTCAACATCATATCCTATTGCTTCATTTTTTTCATTGAAAAAAGAATATGGTCCAAAATCTTTATCTGCTACAACAATTAGACTTTCTTTATAGTCATTAGTAGCTAAATATTCCATCGATGGTTGCAGTTTTCTAAAAAAATAGTTGTAATAAATTAATCCTATACTTAACAGCAGAAATATCCCACATCCGCTAATTTTTCTTTTTTTCATATTTTTCTCTCCAATCATATTTTAAATACCGTACTTACTTCAATTTATAATAACATCTTTTCCTAAAAATATAAATTTAAATTCTTAAATTTATCTCAAAATTTTTCTCATATACAAACATATTCTACAAATACCGAACTTAAAGATATAAAGTTCGTTTTTTTATACTAGAAGAATTTTTAAAAAAATTTAAAAAAATTTCTAATAGACATTATTTGCAAAATAATTTATAATGAAGCTCAATTAAAAATAAAATATGGCAAACTTAAAGAAATTTGAGGACGCAAAACTATAGGGCCTGTAAAATGGCAGCCAGTTGCACAAATTGTATTAATATGCAATAAGTGCAACTTTTTTTTTACAAATTTTTTAACTTTTTAATGGGGGAGACATGAAAAAATTAATTACACTTTTTTTTATAATTTTAAACATCATTTCTTACAGTTTTCATATAATGCCTGATGGATTTGAAAAAAGAATAGATAACGGCGAAGGATATCAAGAGTTTTTCTTTCCTAATAACGGATTAGAAACTCTAAGATATAAATTTGCTGTATCTCCTGGAAGTAATATAAGAGGAGACATGAGTCAATGGGTAGAGTTTTATCCAAAAATTTTAACAGTTAAACCAGGAGAAACTGGACTTTTAAAAGTTTTTGCTAAAGCACCTAAAGAGGCTAAAGATGGAGAGTATGGATTTCATTTAGATAGTTCACTAATATCAATTCCAAATATAAAAAAAGATGGAACAGGAATAAAATCTAATGTGGGAATTAGAATAAATGCCTCTTTAGAGATGATTGGATATGTTGGAAATTTAGAACCCTTAATAAAAGTAGATAGTTATAAAATCTATGAAGAGAATGGAAAAACAAAATTAGATATTGCTCTTAAAAATCCATCTGATAAAAGAGGAGTGGAGTTTGGGATACAGGTTAAAGGAAAAAACAATACTATGGTTAGAAATACTTTAGGACGCATATATGCAGGAGAAAATAAAAAGATAACTTTAGAGTTGGATGGAATGAAAAAAAATCACCCATATGAAATAGAGATATATGAAGATATAAACTACAAAACAATTAACAAAATAAAAATATAGATAACATAGGGAGGAATAAAAATGAAAAAGGTTTTATTAGGATTATTAGCATTATCAGCAACACTTATGGCAACGACGACACCATCAACAGGTGTAGCTGATGGAAATGGTGGGAATCGAATCGACATTAATACAAAGGCGTTTATAGTTGATTCAGGACTTATTATAACAGGATCTTCGGGTGCAGCAATTAAGTCAGTTGAATTAGATCATGGAACAATTATGGTTGGAGCCAATACTTTACCTGCAGTGTCTAAAGAAGTTTTTATAAGAAAAAGTAATAAACAAGCATTTCCAATTAATAGTATTTTAGAAATATCTCTTGCAGGTAACAGTAATTTAGCTCATAGTGGAAACTCTAGAATCCCTCATACATTAACAGCTACTATAGATTCTGGTGCTGCAAGTGCTACAAATTCTAGTAATGTTTTGACAATATCAGATACTGGTGATACTGCTGATACTAAAACTAACCAATTTTCTACAACTAATGGAGCTACTGCTGTAAAAGTTGCTCTGCAATCTACAATTGCTCCAAGTACTGTTACAAGTGGTTTAACTGAGGGAGAATATAATAACAAATCAACACTTAGCGTTAAGTTTAGTAAAATTCCTTCAACTAGTAATAACGAAACAGCTGTAGAGAGTCAACCTGCAGGAACATCAAGATAGATAACTAAAAATTTAAAAGCCTCTAAGAACTTTAGAGGCTTTTTTAAGGAGAGCAACTATGAAAAAAAATATTTTCATTATACTTATGATTCTATTCTCTAAAGTATACTCATATGTTAATATCCATCCTGTGAACTTTGATAAAAATATAGGAGGGGCTGGAGAGATTGAAGAATACTATCTATATAATGGAACTAATTCTTCAATTAAATATCTTTTTTCTGTAGAACGTAGTAAAAATGAAAAAGATATGACCAGCTGGGTTGAATACTACCCTAAAACTCTCAATTTAAAACCTGGACAAGAGGGTATTTTAAAAGTTTTTATAAAAGCTCCTAGAGGAACTGAAGTAGGGGAATATACTACAGTTTTAGGTGTTAAAGAGATGCCGGTTATAAGTGAAAAAGAGATAAAAAGCAAAAGTTCTACTCTTAAAGTTTTAACAAATCTTAAAATAGAGATTGTAGGATATGTCGGGGAATTAAAAAGCAGTTTAACTTTAAAAGATTTAGTAGTTAAAAAAGAAAACAAAAAACTAGAGTTTTCTGGAAAAATAAAAAATATGGGAAATAGACGTGGGACATTCTCATTTTATTTAAGTGATTCAAGAAATAAAAATAGTTTTTTATTGGGGAATAAAAGAGTTTTAATAAACGAAGAACTAGATTTAAAAGAGTTTAATCAAGAGATTAAAGATGATGTTGTTTTTAAAAAAATTAAAAATTACAACACTTTATTGATAAAAGAAAACGAATCTATAATTATGAAAATTAAAATTTAAAATCTATTTAGGGGGATAGAAAATGAAAAAAACATATAGTCGGTTTCTAATGAATCTTCTCGGAGCTGGATTGATTCTATTTACAACTACATATTCCATGGACTACTCCCTAGAGGATTTAGAGATTTTCAAAGCTCAAAATCTTATAACAGAAGAGGAGTATCAGGTTTTAAAAGCTGAATTAGAGGGTACCGCTCTTATAAATGATGAGATGGTCTATTCTGTTATTGTAAACGGACGAGTTAGAGGAACTCATTTAAAACTTCTAAAAAAAGATAGCTATGATTACATACCATTAATAGAGTTTTTAGATATAATTAAATTTAAAAACTATGACTTTGAAAAAAATAGAATTTCCATGAAAGTTGGAAAAGAACTTGAAGAGATAGATATAAATTGGGAACAAAGGGTAGTAACTTTAAGTAATCCCAATAAAAAAATAAAATTTAATGAATCAGCAATATTTAAAGAGGGTAATGAGATTTATGTTGAGATAGAACTATTTAAAGAGATTTTCACAAACTCTTTAGAAATCGATACAAAAAAATTGCTTCTTAAAACTCAATTAACATTTAGTACTCCCTTTGAAATTGACGCCTCTTTAGAAAATCGATTGGATAACGAGTTCACAAGAGAAAATAAAAATGAGATTATTTATACTAATAAAAATAGATTATTTGACATTGGATATATGAGATTCAATGTTCAAGGAGAGTTATCAAAGAGTAAAGGTGAAAATTTTGAAACAGGATGGACTGGAGACTTAGAATATCAAGGTAATCTACTTTATGGTGAGCTTACTACATCTTATGATGTAAAAGAAAAAACACTGGGTGATACCTACCTTTACTATCCTGAAATTTATAAAAACCATTCACTTGAATTTGGAAGTTACGGAACAAAAGAAAGAGAGTTAGGTCTTAGCTTAAAAAAGGAAAAGGGATATTTTTACGTGGGAAAAGATATTGTTATTAGAGAAAATGTTCCTATTGGTAGTAGAGTAGAGCTATTATATTTAGGTTTTCCCATTGCTGTTCAATATGCTGAAAACGGTATTGTAGAGTTTCAAAATTCAGAAATAAAAAATGATAGAGAATATACTTTAAGAGTATACGAACCAAGTGGAAAAATATACACAATAGATATCAATACAGCTGTTGATTTTAGACAACAAAACAAAGGTGAGATTGAGTATGATTTCAAAATAAGAGAGGATCATGATTCTAAAAAGTATGCTAGCGAAGGTAATATATACTATGGTCTTACTGAAAATCTTACTTTAGGAACTGGATATATCAGAAGTATTGACACTTCTAATGAAAAGGTAGACTATTTAGACCTCTTTAATGCTGAAGCTGTTTATTCTAACTATATTTTTAGAATGCCGTATACTTTAGTTCTAGGAGGAGAAAAAGGAAAAGACCAAAGAACAAAAGAGTACTTAGAGGCTCAAATACAAATAAATGACTTTAAACTAAGAACAGAGCATCAAAATTTTGGATTATACTATGACCTCGAAACAGTAAGATCTTACACAATAGAATATAACCCAGGAAACGGTTACTCAATTGATAGTAACTATTATATAAATGATTACTATAATGAAGGCACTGAAAAAAACTATGATATTGGTGTTTCAATCTATAAAAACTTAATGAGAGACCTTCTTGTTACAGGGGAATATAGTACTGGAAATAACAATGGAGATGAATATTCCATCAATCTTTATTACACTGGACTACATTATGTTAATACTAGATTAAATAACAGATGGAGTGACAATGGAAAAGATTTTGAAAGTGTTTTAACTCTTATGAATAAAAATCTTTGGGATACTTTAGATTTTTCTATAGAGTTTAGCTATTCAAATAGAGATGAATCAAAATTTACTTTTAGATTTGATTTAAACTATGACAACTGGTTAAGTGCTGGGATGTTTGCTGGAAAAAATGGTGAACAAAACTATAAACTTGGAGTTGATAAGGTTGTTGATTTAAAAGATATAACTAGAAATGTTGAAAGTATGAATTCAAGTAGAGTTAAAGTTATAGCTTTTGTAGATGAAAATGGAAACAACATATATGATTCTGGAGAAAAATTAGTTGATAATGTAGAGATTAAAATTGGTTCTCAAACAGAAGTTACAGGTGATGAAGGAGAAGCATATTTCTTTGGAGTTCCAAATGGAATTTTATATGATTTAAATCCTAAAATTAGAAAACCATCATACTCTTTGGGAAGTAATAAAATAGCAGTTCGTGGAACAAATACAGGAACTATTGAAGCGTTTATTCCTTTAAAAGCTATGGTAACTCTGTCTGGAGTATTTATCGTTGATGAAAAATTAAATCTAAGTGACAACGATATAAAAGATATTTATGATAATACAATTATCAAAATAAAAGATAAAGAGGGAAAAATTTTAGAAAATACTATTCCAGATGAAAGTGGAATTTTCTATGTAAGTGGATTATTCACTGAAAGTTACAGTGTTGAAATAACTTATCTTGGAGATAAATTAAATATTCCACCTTTAATAGAAACGATAGATTTAAAATATATTGAAGCAAAAGATAATGAGATTGTTTTAAAATTTAAAGAAAAAGGAATAGCACTTTTAAAAAATTAAAATAGGGGTAAAATATGAAAATTTTATTTATACTTTTTTATATATTAATACAACTGGCAGTTTTTTCATCTGAGGGAATAATGACACTTCCTTCAGATGAAACAATGGGACCACCAGTTGCTAATCCAAATTTATCAATGCCTATGATTCCACTAATTCCTGCTTCACCAGTGGAAAAAGTTGATGAAAATGAAGATGTATGGGTTTTAGAAAAAATCTCTACCGTTATGATGGAGAGTAAAGTTAAAGTTATAGTACCTTTAGAAATTATATCTGATATAGAAATTAAAGCTATGGTTATAGATAATCAAAAACTTGATATTCCATTTGAAATTGAGATGAATAAAGAGCCTGAGAAAAAGGATTACTATATGTTAAAGTATTCTCAGAAAGAGCTAGATTTAGACAATGATGGAAATATTGATACTAGAATATACTCACCTAAATATATAAATAAAAAAGTTGTCAATGATAATATTTTAAGTATTGATGGTTCAAATATTACAAAAGAGGGATTACATAGAAAAAGAGTTTATATAACAGTTGAAGTTAGGGATGGGAAATAGATATGAAAAAACTGATTTTAATGGTATTTCTATTTAGTATTCAAAAGTTAACTTTTAGTGAAATTAAAGTTAAAATAGCCGAGCCTATGAGATTTAAAAATATTAATACTACTCATTTAGATAAAGATAAAGTTCTAGGAAAGGGTATAATAGAAGTTTTTACAGATAATAAAGAGGAAGATTTTGGGAAAAAAATAATGTTTGAATTTCCAGAATACAATCTTATGACCAATCGTAGAAAGTGGCTAAAAGTAGAAAAATTAGGGATGGAATCATCTAAAAAAGAGATAATCATAACTAAAGAGAGAGAACAATTTGCTTTTTATGCTGTTTTAGATAGGAGAGATATCAATAAAGGGGAAGTTATTGATATTGAAGGAGAATATGTGGGATATATTCCTATCATTGTATCTCAATATAAGAAAAGGGGGAACATAAGTGATAAATAAAATTTTTATGGGGACTTTTATTTTAAGTTCCTTCGCTTTAGGAAATTCTCATTTGAATTATGATATAAAAATAAAAGAAAAAAATACATTAGTTATTGGAATAGTAAAAGGAGATTCTTCAAATAGTAAAAACTACTATATTATTAAAGGAAAAGAACGTTTGGAAGAGGTTGCTAATTCATATAGAATATCTTTAGATGAATTGCTTCGAATAAATAATTTGAAAAATAGTAGGGATATTTATCCAGGACAAATATTATACTTTGAGGAAAATGAAAAACAAAACGGGGAGAGTGAGGGGGATAAATAAATTTTTAATTAATTTTAGTTTCTTTATCTGTATTTTCTTGACTAGCTTTTCAAAAAATGAAGTTACAACAATTGAAGCTCTTCCACAAAGAGAGAAAGCTAATTTAGATATTGAAGTTCTAAAAATAAAAACAGAAAAAATAACTGGGGTAATATATGAGAACGAAAAGAAAATAATCTTTGATTTTAAAGATTTAAAAAAAGCTACAGAGAAAAAGAGAATTGTGACTGATAGCAATAACTATGAGATTTTTATTTTAGAAAATTTAGACAATGCTGCAACTTATATGAAAAAAAATGAGAAGTTTAAAATGAATAGAGTTTTCGAGCAAGGAGTTAAATTAAGAAATGGTGAAAAAATAAAACTAAAAAATATAAGTTATGGACTAATTGAACAAAATAGAGAAAAAGTTTTAGAAGTATCCTATGATTTAAAGCCTGAAACATTCTATTTAGGAGTGATTAATAACAAAACAGGTCTAGTTGAAAAGATTTATAGAGCTGAATTTACTCAGCAGGCTACACAACTAAGCACTGGTTCGATAAATGATTTTAACTATACTACAAGTAATAATGGAGCTATTATAATCGAGCCCAATTGGACTGGCGATTATACTTCAACTCCTATGACTATAAGATTTGAACAGAAATCTAATCCAAATTCTAACTTATTTCCTGTAATTACCTTAGGGAATGAAACTATTTGGAAAAAAGAAAATCATAACGGTGGCTTACCTGTTGAAGGTTCAGAAAAAGATATCGAAGTTGCTTTTAATAAAAGTTCTATAACAGGAAAAATGAAACCACAATTGAAATACAAAAATTCAAATCCAAATGGGAATATAGGACAAAGTAAAAAAATATATTATCACAATTTACTGGAGAGTTCATCTAACAAAATAGCGATTGGTGCATATGAAACGTTAAAAAACGAATTTGTAGAAACTGAACTAACTATTAAAATAGATGCCTCGACAATAGAGGAGATGAAAAGTTATGCTACTACAGTTAATGCTGATAAAAATGGACTTGTAGAAATACCGTATAAAAATCTTACAAGTTATAATCAAATTTCCTTAGTCCTTGGAAGTTCTGAAGGGAATGGATACTATGATATTCCTAGCAAGAGTTTAAGCAGTAATAGATTTAATATTTCCTATCCTAAAATATATATTAGAAAAATAGCTGATGAATATACTAAATTTTTTAGCTATAATATTAA
>NZ_CAMQXC010000027.1 GCF_947038635.1 uncultured Cetobacterium sp.
GATATATATATTGTTCTAAATAATATTTTCAAAAATATAGGCTCAAAAAATACATTAAAATTTTTGAGAGTGAAGATCATTTGAACTCCACCATAAGTACCCTTTGTTAAAAAAGCATAACTTAAAACAATAAGCATTGGAATGACGAAAAATACAGACATCCAAAGAGTTAGAGGAATACTGTAAAAGCTTCCAGAAGATATTTTTTTCAATTATATCACCTCAACTAAGAAGCTATCATCAGCATGCCAAGATATATAGGCATCTTCATCCCAGTGTATTGTATCATTGTCTTCTTCATCAAAATAAACAGCATGTTGCTTAAAAGCTTTAAATAAAATATTTTTATCACCATTTACCCAAACAAAGTATTTACTTTGGAATCCTGAATAAATTAATTCATCAACATAAACTTTTAAAGTATTATGTTTATCTGAAAGTCCTGTAGGAATATGTTTAGAAACTCTAATTTTTTCAGGTCTTATTGAAACTCTAATTTTATCTCCAACTTTAACAGGTTTATCTAATTCAAAAATAAGCTCTCCTAGAGACTCACTTTGAATTTTTCCATATGTTTCATCAAAAATTTCAGTGACAACACCTTCAAAAAAGTTATTTTCACCGATAAAATCTGCTACAAATGAATCGGCAGGAGCTTCATAAACTTCCGCAGGAGTTCCAACTTGTAAAATTTTTCCTTTATTCATAACTGCAATACGGTCAGAAATAGATAGTGCTTCTTGTTGATCATGTGTAATAAAAATAAAAGTTATTCCTACTTCATCATGAATATTATCAAGTTCGATTAAAAGATTTTGTCTCAACTTAGCATCTAATGCTGATAAAGGTTCATCTAGTAGCAAAACACCGGGCTTATTAATAAGAGCTCTAGCTATTGAAACTCTTTGTTGCTGTCCACCAGAAAGTTGATTAGGTTTTTTGTACATATGATCTTTTAAATCAACAAGTTCAATGAATTTTTTTACTTCAATATCAATTGTTTTCTCATCAACTTTTTTTAACCTAAGGGGAAAGGCTACATTTTCATAAACTGTTAAATGAGGAAACAAAGCATATTTTTGGAAGATTGTATTTACGTTCCTTTTATTTGGGGCTAATTCAACTATATTCTCATCTCCTAAATAGATTGCTCCACTATCAGGAGTTATAAATCCTGCAATCATTCTTAAAAGAGTAGTCTTACCACATCCAGATGGACCCAAAATAGAAAAAAACTCTCCATCTTTAATATTTAAGTTAATATTTTTTAAAACATCAACTCCGTCGAAGCTTTTCTTAATATCGACAATTTTAATATCTGTTTTTTTCAATTTTACCTCCTAATATATAATAAATTTGTTCACAATAATAATATTCTATCACATTTAACAAATAAAATAAACCAGTTTATTCGTTATAAATAAAAAAGAATCCTAGCTACACTAGGATTCTTAAATTTCTTTAGAAATGAGCAGGCTCTACATGACCATAATCTCCGTTTCTTTTTTTATAAACTATGTTCATATCTCCAGTTTCTGAATTTGTGAAAACATAGAAATCTTTATTTAAAGCTTCTAATTGTAATATAGCTTCTTCTACATCCATAGGTCTAGGATTAACTGTGATACTCTCAATTTTTTTTGTGAATTCCACAGTAATTGAGTTATCAGAAGACTCAAATGTAATTTTCTTAGCAGTAGGAATATTAGGTGAAGAGTGGTTATTATCTCTTAATTTTTCCTTATGTTTTTTAATTTGTTTTGCTAAAATTTCAGTTACACGATCTATTGCATTGTAAAGGTCGTCATCTGTATAAACACCCTTAATCACATTTCCGTTCACATGAACTCTGGCATCGACTCTTTGTAGAGGTCCTGTTTTTGATTTTGTAGCAGATAAAGTAACGTTTACAGTTAAGATGTTATCAAAGAATTTTTTTAATTTAGAAAAATTCTTTTCACAATGACTTTTGATGGCGTCAGTAATAACAAGATCTCCGTTAGTATTATAGTTTATTCTCATACAAACCACCCCTTATGGATATTTATGTAGCTTTCTTACTCTATCTATACCTTTATTCTGAAAGAATTCCTTTTTTTAAGAATAATTTTTTGTTAGATATCTCAGCAAGCTCTCTTGAATGTGTTACTGTTATAATTGTTTGACGTTTTTTGCTATTAATTTGTTTGAAAATATTAAAAATTTTTTCACTTGTTTCATTATCTAGATTTCCAGTAGGTTCATCTAAAAGTAAAATTTTAGGATTATTTATGAGTGCTCTTGCAATAGCTACTCTTTGCTTCTCTCCACCAGAAAGTTCAGTTGGCTTATGATTAGCTCTATGATCAACTCCAACTTCTCTAAGAAGTTCAAGAGCTCTTTTTTCAATCTCCCTCTTTTTAGAATAATCTTGAGTTAAAGCAGGAATCATAACATTTTCTAAAGCTGTAAACTCGGGTAAAAGATAGTGAAATTGGAAAACAAATCCAATTTTTTTATTTCGTACTAAGTCAATATTTGAACTATTCACAGATATATTTTCATTATCAATATAAATATCTCCAGAAGTGGGCGAATCTAAAAGTCCAATTAAATTAAGAAGTGTAGTTTTTCCAGAACCAGATTGTCCAAGAATAGAGATAAAATCGCCTTCTTCAATTTGTAAATTTAGATTTTTAATAATTTCTAAAGTTTCTGTTTTAGTTGAATAATTTTTACAAATATTTTTTAATTCAAGCACAATATTTTTAGTCATGTCTTAAAGCCTCCACAATTTTTAATTTTCCAGCTCTATATGCAGGAAATACACTAGATAAAAATATTAATAATATATTAGCTCCTATAATAGTAAATAACTCATTTAATGATAACTCTATTGGAACTTTTGTTAAATAGTATATAGAAGATATTCCTGGAAGAGAGTAAGTTTTAATATACCAAAGTAAAAACAGAGATATAAAAACTCCAAAAATAATACCAGTCAAACCTAATATAATACCTTGAATTAAAAATATTTTAATAATAGAGCCATGAGATATTCCAATAGATCTCATAATACCAATATATCTTATTTTTTCTCTTACCATTGTATTTAAAATCACCCAAACTACAAAACCAGCGATAATAACAATTAATGAAAATCCTATTATCATTACTGTTTTTTCAAGAGTAAGAGCTTTTAAAAGATTCTGATTTAAACTTCCCCAAGTTCTGTTGTAAAGACCTGAATCACTATAAACTTTATTAGAAACTTTATCAGCATCATATGGATTTTTTAAAATTAAATCAATAGAGCTAATTGTATCATCTCTTTCTGTAATATATTGAGCAGTTTGAAGAGGTAAAATAATCATTGATAAATCATAATCATAATAACCACTCTGAAAAGTACCCATAATTTCTAGTTGTAGTTCTTTATTATTTGCAGAGATTATATTAATGGGATCTCCAATATTTCCTCCAATTCTATTTAAAAGTTCCTCACCAATTAAAATACCTTTTTTATTTGATAGATCAATGCTACCTCTTTTAATTTTATTTTCTAAATTAAGAGCAGGAATGGCTTTTTTTAAATCTAGTCCATCTAGTTTAACACCAGAGATGTAAGTTCCAAGAATTCCATTGTATTTAACAATTCCTTGACTAGAAACTTTAGGAATTACACCTTTAACTTCTGGATATTTTTCAAAAGTACTTTCTAAAGAATCATAATTTTTTAAATTTTCATTACCTATTACAGTAACATGACTAGATAACGAGAGAATGCTATCAATCATATTTTTATTTAAACCATTTGAGATACCAATAGATACAGTAAGAACTATAATACCAATGGCAATACCTATAATACCAATAAAACTTTGTTTTTTATGTTCGAAAATATGCTTTTTAGCTATAAAAAATTCAAATAACATTAGTTCACCTCGCAGTTAGTTAGTAAAAAGAGTTTTTATTAAAATCTCTTTTAATTCATCAGTTGTAATTTCAGTATTTAAAGCTTTTTTTAATTCTGTAAGTTGTTTATCACCTAAATATTTTTCATCAATAATACTATCTACATAAAGCATATCGATTTCTTGAGGAGAGAGTTTGTTGATTGTTTTCAAGAAAAGATCTCCATAATTTTTGAATTTCTGATTACCAATACCTCTGATTTTTAGCATTTCCCAACGATTTTGAGGTTTTTTTTCAGCCATTTCCATAAGAGTTAAATCAGAGAAAATAATATAGGGAGGAACACCCTCTTTTTGAGCAATCTCTTTTCTTAAACTATTTAATGTTTCAAAAAGTGGATCTTCAAAATAATCAAACGTTACAGATTCATTGACTCTTCTAAATACAGCTTTTATATTTTTTAAAACTTCAAAAGCTTTTGAAGTTAATTTTAGTGTAGGAAAACTTCCAGCACTTTGTTCTAAGTAGTTTTCAGATATAAGGTAATATATAAACTCTTCAAGATTAGATCTATTATAAGAGGACATAATCCCAAATGTAGTGAGTTTGAAATACTCTTTTCTTTCAATTTTTGTATCAATTTTTCCCATTAAAATATTAGTTAAAGTAGAGATACCAATACTTTCTTTTGTACGACCTATACATGAAAAAACTTTTTGTGCATCTAAAGTAAAAGATTTTACATCTTTAAAATTTTTGCAATTTCCACAATTTCCACAGTAGTTTTTAATTCTTTTATCACCAAAATACTTCAAGATATACTCTCTATAACAGCTTTCTAAATAGGCATAATCAATCATTTGATCAAGTTTTTTTCTTTTTGTATTTTTTAATTGATTTGAACTTTCTTCATTTTGTTCAATTAGAAACTCTTGAGTAGATACATCCTCTTCAAAGAATAATAAGATTGCTTCACAGGGAGCACCATCTCTTCCGGCTCTTCCAGCCTCTTGATAATAACTTTCTAAATCTTTTGGAATATTTCTATGAATTACATATCTAACATTAGATTTATCAATACCCATTCCAAAAGCATTAGTAGCAATCATAACTTTTACATCATCTCTTAAAAACTTATCTTGAAAATTTGTACGTTCTTTTTCATCTAAACCAGCATGATATTTTCCAACGCTAAACCCTTTAAGTTGTAAATAACTATATAAATTATCTACTTCTTTTCGAGTAGCAGCGTATATTATTCCAGATTTTTTTGAATTTCTTTTTAAATACTCACTAATAAAAGCTTCTGGAACAACTCCTTTTTCAACTTTAAAAGTAATATTTTCTCTATCAAATCCATCAACAGAAACCTTAGGATTTTGTAAATTAAGCTTTTCAATTATATCTTGCCGAACTTTACTTGTAGCGGTAGCAGTAAGTGCTAAAATTTGAGGTCGTTGATTAATTTTGTTTAGAAAATCTGGAATTTCTAAATAACTTTTTCTAAAATCATGTCCCCACTGAGAGATACAATGAGCCTCATCAACTGCAACCATAGATAGTTGTATATTTTTTATAAAATTTATAAATTTTTCATTTGATAATCGTTCAGGTGCAATATAAAGAATCTTTATACTTTTATTTCTAATACCTTGAATTAATTTAAGGTACTCCTCTTTACTAAGTGTTGAGTTTAAAAACCCTGCTCTTACTCCTAAATATTTTAAAGAATCAACTTGATCTTTCATGAGAGATATTAACGGTGAGATAACAATAGTAAGATGAGGGTAAAGTAAAGCTGGAATCTGATAACAAATAGATTTTCCACCACCAGTAGACATAACACCTAAAGTATCTTTTTTAGAGAGAATATTATTTATAATTATATCCTGTCCTTTTCTAAAATTTTCATATCCATAAATAGTTTTTAATAACTCTTTTGCTTTTGTTTTCATAACTTCCTTTCTATTTAAAAGTTAATTTCTTAATAGATTTTATCATAATAAAGATATTTTTTATATAAATAATATTCAATTTTATTAAAAATCATAGTAAAATATAATAAGCATAAAAAATGGAGGAAAAAATGATTTTAGTAAAATATGAGGATTTGTTGAAGGAGAGAAACTACACTTTAATAGATGTAAGAACTCCAAAAGAGTTTAAAGAAGAACCTATTCCAGGAGCTATAAATATACCATTACTTTTAGATGAAGAGAGAGTTGATGTTGGAACTGCTTATAAACAAGTTTCACCTGAAAAAGCTAAAGAGTTAGGAGTTGAAGCTATTGCTAAGAGATTGCCTGACATATTTAGAGAGGTTCAAAAACATGCTAAAGGTAGATTAGCATTTTATTGTGCTCGTGGTGGAATGAGAAGTGGTTCTATGTCAGCTTTATTTGAAGCATTAGGGTATACAACTTGGAAATTAGAAGGAGGATACAGAGCTTATAGACAATATATTTTAGAAAATATAAAAACTTATAATAAAGATGTTAAATATATTGTTTTACATGGAAAAACTGGTATTGGAAAGACAAAAATTTTACAGCAATTAGAGAAAAAAGGATATTCAGTTTTGGATTTAGAGAAGATTGCTAACCATAAAGGGTCATTTTTTGGTGGGGTTTGTGAAAAAGAGGAGCAAAGTCAGAAAAAATTTGATTCTTTAATATTTGATTATTTTTATAAAAATAAGCCACAATATGTGATTGCAGAAAGTGAAAGTAAAAGAATAGGAAATGTTTATGTTCCAGAAGATATATTTCAATCTTTAGCTAATGGAGTACATTTATCACTAGAAACAACGATTAAAAATAGAGTGGAAGTAATAAGAGAAGATTATGCTGGAGCAACAGTAGGTGAGCTTCAAAAATGCTTAGATAAAGTTGGAAGATACATTGGTAAAGAAAAATATGAAGAGTACTCTCAAATGTTGAAAGATAATAAAATAGATGAACTTTCAGAAGTGTTAATGATAGATTATTATGATCCTCTTTATCAAAAGAGTATAGAAAAGTATATCTATGATTCAGAGATATTTTATGAAACTATAGATGAGGGAGTCGAGAAAGTGGTGAGATATCTAAATGAAAAAGGTATTTTTGGAAAAGAGGTCACTGAATAAATTATTTATAGTTTTAGTATCATTTGCCGTAGCAGTTTTAATATATTTGCTTTTTAGAAGTAGAAAACTTTTTTATTATCAAATTATAGAGTTAATGAATTTAGATACGCATGTTGGGGCAATAAGAAAAATAGTATGGGTTTATAGAAAACACATACCAAACTGGGTAATCTATTCTTTACCAGATGGATTATGGTTATTTTCAATGGGAGTTTCGATTTTACATAATAGAGTTTTTTATAAAAAAGCTCAAAATATATTTAATATAATATTTTTTACTATGATTGGGATAGAGGTGTTTCAGGGGATCTATGGAGGGCATGGTACTTTTATAGGAACTTTTGATGGAGCAGATGTTATATGCTACATAATAGGGTATATAATGGCGTCTATATTGGGATATTTAAATTGGATTAAAATTTCTAAAGAGAGAATAATAGAAAATGAAGATGAGATTTTGAAAAAAGAAAGAAAAAAAATCCTAATAATTGTAATTGTATTTACAATATTAGGATTCTTCCCAGCTTTAGTAACTTAATTATCTTAAAGTAATTGTATTATCTTCTAAAGAATCAATGATTGCAAGGGATTCAAGGTGAATTCCTTGCTCTTTTAATATAGTTCCACCAGGTTGAAATCCTTTTTCAATAACAATTCCAACACCTTCAAGAGAAGCTCCAGCTTGATCTATGATGTTTTTAAGTCCAATAATAGCATTTCCCATAGCTAAAAAATCATCAACAACAAGAATACGATCCTCAGGTGATAAAAACTCTTTAGAAACAGTTATATTGTAATCTGTTTTCTTTGTAAAAGAGTGAACATTTGCATTATAAGCATCTCCCATTGTAGAAGGTTTTTTCTTCTTAGCAAAAACCATAGGCACTTTAAAAGCATAAGCAGCAGCAATACCAATTGCAATTCCAGAAGCTTCTATTGTAAGTATTTTATTTATATTTTTTCCCTCAAAACGCTTTTTTAATTCCTCTCCAATTTCTATCATTAAAATAGGATCGATTTGATGATTGATAAAACTATCTACTTTTAAGATAGAGCTATCAGTAACTGATCCGTACTTTTCAATATATTCTTTTAATAACTTCATATTTGTTCCTCCAATGTTTCTAATTTTTTTAAATCACTTTGTGTATCTATATCAAAAAACTCTAAAGAGTTTTTAAAATTACATTTTATAAAACTTTCTTTTTTTAAAATCTCACGTCCTCCACTATCTCCCTTTAATTCTATAAGATTATTACGATAACGTTTTGGAAAGAGAACAGGAGCTTTTTTATTTCCATCTACAAATGGAACTATAATCTGATTATATTTTTGAAACTCATATATTAATTTCAATAAAACTTTTTTTGTTAAAAATGGCATATCTCCTGGAATAAAAAGATAACCACTTAAAGAGGCTTTAAAAGTTCCTAATACTACAGAATAACTTTGTCCAAGATTCGAATTAGAGTTGTTAATGTAAGTAAAGTTATAATCTAAACTTAATTGATTGTGAAAAGTTGTTTTTCCAACAAGCACTTTTTCTGTAAAATTTAATTTAGAGATATTAGAAAGAGTTTTTTCTAATATAGTTTTACCATCACTTAATTTAAAACTTAATTTATCACCTAAAAATCTTTTTGAAAATCCTGCAGCTAAAACAATTGGTGTAATATTTTTAAAAGATAGAAACTCCTCTTTAAAAATAGATCCAAAATAAATTTTAGAGGTAATATTAATACTATTTGCAATATTAAAGAATTTCTCAAATAAATCGATATTTTCAATTTTATTAAAAAATAGTATTTTTTCATTTAAAGTTCCTTTAAAAAAGGTATTGGAATTAATATAACCTATATAATCATTTTTTTCAATAGTTTTATTAGAATTAAAATATTGTTCTTGAAAAAGACTAAATCTATGTATAGTGTTTTCATTTTTTTCTTTATGTAGAGCTGTGATATCAACAATAGCAATAGTTTTAGTGGAATCTGGATAAATGATAGGCTCATTATTCTTCCAACCTTTTAGAGCTTTATTAGCACTTCCATCAGCTTCTATTAAAATAAAATCAAAATATGTTTTTAATTTATCTAAATCTTTAAAAGTGACACTATCAATTTTATTATTTTCAATCTTTGGACAAAAAATGTGTATAAAATTATCCTGAGGAGATATAGAATCTATCTCCTCAGGATATATGAAAATAAAACTATTATTTTCTGTGTTCTCTGGTTTAAAAATTTTAGTGGTTGTAGCTATTAGGACAGTTCCCTTTTTTTTAAGTTTATTTGCTAGGTAAAACATTAATGAGGTTTTACCACCAGCTCCAGTAATAGAGACAATATCTCCTTTTGTAATGTTAAAAAGTTCTGACATAAAAATCTCCTCCCACTTTGAATAGTTTTATATATTTAAAATTCCCATTAAAACTTTTTCAGATGTTACAGGTAAATTTCTAACTCTAACTTTAGTTGCGTTGTATACTGCATCTACAATAGCAGGAGCGGGTGTATTTACAACAACTTCACCAACAGATTTAGCTCCAAAAGGTCCTGTTTTTTCATAAGAGTTTGAAAACTCCACTCTTATATTTTTACAATCAAGTCTAGAAGGAATTTTATATTGCATTAAAGAGTCTGTCATAACTCTTCCTTTCTTATCATACTTAATATCTTCAAAAAGAGCAAGTCCTATTCCTTGAGCAGCTCCACCTTCAACTTGAACTTGAACTAGGTTTGGGTTAATTGGTGTTCCACAATCTACAACAGAAAGATAATCAATTACATCAACTTCTCCTGTTAAAGTGTCTACTTCAACTTCAGCAAATCCAGCTATAAATGGTGGCGGAGAAGTTTCACCTCCCCAAGTTCCAGTTGTAGTAATTTGATTCATTCCTTCAAAAGAGATAGAACGTTGTGCAAACTCCTCTAAAGATATAGTTTTATCAGCTACTTTTAGTTCAGTTCCAAGATAGTCAATATCACCAATTTCAACATTGAACATTTTAGATGCACCTTTTAAAATCTCCTCTTTCATATTGTTTGCAGCAATAATTACAGCATTTCCTGTAACATAAGTACCACTAGATGCATATGCTCCAGGATCATATGGAGATAAATCAGTATCAGCTGAATGAATAGAGATTCTATCCATAGGAACCTCTAAAACTTCAGCAGCCATTTGAGTAAGAACAGTATCACATCCTTGTCCCATATCAGTGACCCCAACCATAAGATTAAAATCACCTCTATCTCCAAGTTTTATTGTTGCAGCAGCAGTATCGATACCACCAATTCCAGATCCTTGCATTGTAACAGCCATTCCAGCAGCTCTAACTTTATTAGGAGCTACTTCTCTAGGGATTGATTTTTCTGCCCAATTAAATTTCTCTTTACCAATTTCAATACATTTTTTGATATCACCACTTGTAATATACTTTCCTTCACCTGGTTCAACAAGATTTTTCATTCTAACTTCAGTAGGATCAAGATTTAGATGGTGAGCTAATTCATTGATAATAGACTCTACAGCAAATGTTCCTTGAGTAGCTCCGTATCCTCTAAAAGCACCAGCATTCATAGTGTTAGAATAAACAATATTAGCATTAAACCTCATAGGTACAGTATCGTAAAGAGGGAAAGTTTTATATGAAACAAGAGAAGTAACTGTAGGAGCATGTTCACCATAAGCACCAGCATTTGATAAAACATTTATATCAATAGCTTTAATATTTCCCTTTGTATCTGCACCTATTTTAACGTCAAGTTTCATTCCGTGTCTTGTAGTTGTACAAGTATGTGTTTCTTTTCTATTATATATTATTTTAGATGGTTTTCCAGTTTTTAAAGTAACAAAAGCTGAATAGATTTCACAAACAGCTGTTTGTTTTCCACCAAAACCACCACCAATTCTAGGTTTGATAACTCTTATTTTGCTGCTAGGCATCTCTAAAGCTCTTGCTAAATGTCTTCTAACATGAAATGGAATTTGTGTTGAACTTACTGTCGTTAATCTTCCATTGACATCAAAATAACTATAAGATCTATAAGTTTCCATCATAGCATGCATTTGTGGTTGAGTATAATATGTTCTTTCAAGAATAACATCACTATTTTCAAATCCTTCATCAACACCAGGTTTTTCAGCATAAGCTTTAGAAGCGATGTTTCTCTCTTTTTCATACCCAATTTCAAAATTAGTGTGAACCTCTTCAGGATGAATGATAATATGAGAATCAATAGATTTTTCAAAATCTAAAATTGGCTCTAAAACTTCATATTGAACTTTAATAAGTTTCATAGCTTTTTCAGCAGCTCTTTCATCTTCAGCAGCAATAATAGCCACAGGATCTCCAACGTATCTAACATATTCATCAAGAATTCTTCTATCATATGGAGATGGTTCAGGGAAACTTTGTCCAGCTAGAGTAAATCTAGTTTTAGGAGTATCATTGTGTGTAAAAATAGCTTCAATGCCAGGAACCTTTAAAGCTATTGAAGTATCAATAGCTTTAATTTTAGCAAAAGGGTGAGGCGATCTTAATAACTTTATAGTTAAAACATTATTATTTAAAATCAAATCTTCAGTATAAGCAGGATTTCCAGTAACAACTCCTATACCATCAACTTTTTTAACAGATGTATTAACAATTTTCATTTTTTATCTCCTCCATAAAATTTCTAATTGCTCTAAGTTGAGATACATATCCACTACATCTACAAAGATTTCCGTTTAAATAATGCATAATTTCATCATCAGTAGGATTTTGTAGTTCTTTTGTCATTGCAATAACTGTTAATGTAAACCCAGGAGAACAAAAACCACATTGTTCAGCCCCTTCGCTAGTCATGAAAGAAGCAAATCTTTTAGCTTCTATTGGAAAATGTTCAATTGTAGATATTTGTTTTCCTTGCGCTCTAGCTGCAAGAGTGCTACAAGAAAGTATAGGAGAACCATTTAAAAGAACTGTGCATAGACCGCAAGCTCCAGTGTCACAACCTCTTTTAACACTTAGATATCCCTCTTTTCTTAAAACATCAAGTAGATAATCGTCATCTTTTATAAGAATCTCTTTTTTTCTACCATTTATAGTAGTTGTTAATAACATTAATTTAAAACCTCCTGAATTCCTTTTCTAAGTAATGCTGCTAAAAGAAGTTCTCTATAAGATTTTGAACCTCTCATATTTGAATCTAAAGGAATTTCATTTCCAATATATTTCATAGCATTGATAATTTCTTCTTCAATATTTTCACTGTGGTTAAAAATCTCCATAGTCTTTCTAGCCAGTAAAGCTCTTCCAGGTCTTGCCCCAACAGAAATAGTTACACTATTATCTAACTTACAAATAGCTAAATTTATAATAGAATAGTCAGTTTTACTTTTTCTTACACATTGAAAAGATGTTTTACAAGTTTTTTTAGGTATTAAAATCTCAACTAATATATCTCTTCTAATATCTGTTTCATTTAAAAATGATTCTAATGTTAAGATACCACCATTAAAAAGTTTTACTTTACTATTTAAAGCTAATAAAACTGGGATTAAATCAGAGAAACCATACTTGCTAAAAACTGTTGCTCCAACAGTTACATTTGTTCTAAATTGTACACCAATAATATCCTTTAAAGCAGTATTAAAAATTTCTCCAAAATAGTTTTTTAAAAGAGAGCTAGTTTCAAGAGCTCTAAAATTAGTCATAGCTCCTATTGAAATAAAATCATCTTTTTCTAAAATGTAACTAAGATTTAAGTTTGACAAATCAATAGCTGTATTCCAAGAAGTATTTCCCATTCTTAAATAAGAAGTTCCACCTAGAATAATATTTTTTTTATTTTTTAAAAGTTCCGAGTAAGCTTCTTCTAGAGAAGAGGCTAGAAAAAATTTTGAAAAAGAAAACAAGTTAAAACCTCCAATTAATCTAATTTATTAAGCAACTTTTTTAGCTAATTTAGCTTCTTCAGTTACTTTTTCTTCAACAGTTTCATTCTCTGGAGGTAAAATTATATTTAAGAACACAGCAATTGTACCAGAAACAACAATTCCAGATCCACCAAATATAAGTTTTATACTCTCAGGGAAAACAGTTAGAGCTTCAGGAACATTACCAAGTCCATATCCAAGCCCTAACGAAACAGCTAATATAACAGAATTTCTACCTTTTAAAGGTTCTTTAGTAATTAAGTTGATACCACTTATTGAAATCATAGCAAAGACCATAACTAAACTTCCACCAATAACACTAGCTGGAATAATTGTAAAAAGAGCACCTATTTTAGGAATAAAGGCTCCAACAACTAAAAACATAGCACCTGTAGCAACAACAAATCTACTCATAATACCAGTCATAGCAATAATACCAGTATTTTGACTAAAAGATGTAGTAGGTAAAACAGAGAATACTGCGGCTAAAGCACTTCCAAGTCCATCAGCAAGAATTCCACCTGATAATTCCCTATCAGTTGTTTCTCTACCAGCACCACCCATAGTAACTCCAGACATATCTCCAACTGTTTCAACAGCAGAAACAATAAACATTAAAATCATTGCTAAAATAGCATCAAAATGAAACGCAAAACCAAACATTAAAGGTCTAGGTACAGTAAGGTAATCTGCTTGAATAAGAGGTTGTAAATTTACTTTTCCAAATATTAAAGCTACTATAAAACCAACAATAGTTCCAATGAAAATAGAACCTGTACTTAGAATACCTTTTGTAAATTGTTTGAAGAAAACCACAGTAATAAGAACAACAGTTCCAATAAGTAAATTTTCAACAGAACCAAAATCTGGAGCACCAACACCACCAGCAAAACTTTTAATACCAACAGGTAAAAGAGAAAGACCGATAGAAAGAACAACAACACCAGTAACAATAGGTGGGAAATACTTTCTAACTTTTTTTATAACAAGACCTAAAAGTCCTTCAAAGATTCCTCCAATTAAGGCAGCACCTAATACTCCTTCAAAACCATATCTTGTTCCAATAGAGATAGCAACAGGAACAAAAGCAAAACTAGTTCCAACAACAATTGGTAATTTAGCTCCAATAGGACCAAGAGTGTATGCTTGAACTAAAGTGTTTAATCCTGCAACAAACATAGAAGCTTGAATAAGAAGTGTTTTCTGCTCAGGTGAAATTCCTAAAACTCCAGCAACAATTATTATAGGTGTAATATTACTTACAAACATTGCTAAGATATGTTGTAAACCTAAAGGTAAAGCTGTTTTTAACTCTGGAACTCCATCTAAGTGATAAGGTGATCTGTTTTTTTTCATTGATAATAATCCTCCTAAAATTCTTTTTTGAATTTTACTCAAATATATAGTTGGGATTAAACTATTGTAGAAAATAAAAAAAGATTATCTTTTTTCATCTCCTACAAGTGAAAAATAGATAATCTAAAAAACTAGACTAAAAAATCTATTTATTTCACCCATAGTGGCTAATTTAAGGTTAGCCGTAGAAACTTCCGACCGTATTACGGATATATATGAGTAATTCTTTAATTTCCCCTGAGTTTTATACTAAGGGTATTATATACTACACTTAAAATGCTCTTAAAAAAACTAGTAAATGAATTAGTCAAGTTTTAGTGAATTTAAGAACGTTTACTTAGAAAAAATGATACCATAAATTAGTTAACTTTTCAATATTTTTTTACCAAGAACAAAAGATTAAAATATGCCCTTATAAGACAAAAATAAAGTATAACAAACTATTCAAAATAAAAAGTTTGACAAACAAAACAAATTGTTATAAACTATATAAGTAAATGCTGTTATTTACGCCAACCAAAAATTAGTTAAAAATTGAAGACCCTTCCCAAGGTCTTCTTTTTTATATTGATTTATTTTACTGTTTGTTTTGACAATTATATATTTTAAGAATATACTAAGTGTAACCAAAACTAAATATAAGGGGGCTTTTATGAATTATATACAGTTAAGTGAAAAAGTAAAAATGTCAAAAATAGCATTAGGATTTTGGCGTCTAAATGACTGGGGTATGTCTAAAGAGGAACTGTTAAAATATCTAGAAAAAGCAATTGATTTAGGTGTTACAACATTTGATCATGCAGATATTTATGGACGTTATACTTGTGAAAAAATTTTTGGAGAGGCCTTAGCTTTAAAACCAGAATTAAGAGCAAAAATGCAATTAGTAAGTAAGGTTGGAATAAAATTAGTGTCAGAAAATATGCCTGAAAATACATATCATTGTTATGATACAAGTTATGATCACATAGTAAAAAGTGTAGAAAAATCTTTAAAAAATTTAAATATTGACTACTTAGATTTAGTATTAATTCACAGACCAGATATGTATATGGATGCAGATGAAACAGCAAGGGCTTTAACTGATTTAAGAAATGCAGGAAAAGTTTTAGAATGGGGAGTTTCTAATTTTTTACCATCAGATTTTAATCTTTTACAAAGTAGATTAGATTTTAAATTAGTTACTAATCAAGTGGAGTTATCACCAATGAAAACACAACATTTTTATGATGGAACAATAAATTTAATGCAAGAAAAAAGAGTTCCAGTAATGATTTGGTCGCCTTTAGCAGGAGGAGAAATTTTTACTTCTGGAGATGAAAATGCAGTGGAGTTAAGAAAAGTTTTAGAAAGATTATCTAAAAAGTATAACTGTAAATCAGATACAATAATTTATGCTTGGCATTTATCTCATCCAGCAAATTTAATACCAATTTGTGGAAGCGGAAAGATAGAGAGATTAGAAGCTGCTGTAAAAGCTTGCAATATAAAATTAACAAGAGAAGAATGGTTTGAAATATTAGTAAATGGAATGGGAAATGATATTCCATAAAATATATTAACAAAAAAGCCTTACTATAAAGAGTTATAGTAGGGCTTTTTTATTTAAAGTATACTTTTAGTTGTTTCTCTTAAAACTAAAGAGAATGGTACTGTTATTTTTAAAGGCATTATTCGATTGCTTTCAATTTTATCTTTTAAAATTCTTACAGCTTCTTTTCCCATTAAATCTGAATGTATTTTGATTGTTGAAAGGGCAGGATAAGTAAAACTTGAGGCAGGAATATCATTTATACTTATAATAGCAATTTTATTAGGAATTTCTATTTTATTTTCATTTAAAGCTTTTAAAACTCCAATAGCAATAGAGTCATTGGCAATAAAAAGAGCGTCTGGTAAGTTGTTATTATCAATCATGGTTTTAGCAAGATTATAACCAGAACTACTAGTGAAATCTCCAACATAAAAGTTATCTTCATCAACAACTTTTTTAAGGAGAGAGTATTTTATAAAAGCTTCCTCTCTTTCATCTAAAACATTTTCAAAATCTCGACCACCAATATAACCAATTTTTTTATAGTCGCATTGTATAAAAAAATCTACAATACACTCTGAAATCTCTTTTAAATCTGCAGTTATACAATCAAACTCTCTATTATTACAAGAATCTATAAAAATTATATTATTGGATATTTTTTTTATTTTTTTTATTTGAATATCATTAAATTGTCCAACACATAGAACGCCGTTGTACTTTTTATCAAGAGAATTAATATTACTATTGTAGATTTTATCAATATCTATATCTAAATTTTTACACTCCTCCTCTATAGCAAATCTAATTGATAAATAATATGGATCATTAAACTCTAACTCTTCACTGTAATTGAAAAGAGCTAAAAAGTGAATTTGTTCTTGTAAATTTATTTTTGAAGATATTTTATATCCAATTTTTTCAGCCACTTCCAAAACTTTTCTCTTAGTTTCATCTTTAACAGAAAGAGTAGAATCATTATTTAAGATTCTTGAAACAGTAGCAGAAGATAGTCCTGTTAAGTTTGAAATTTCTTTTAAAGTCGCCATGAGACCTCCTATTTATAATATATTCTTGTATATATAATAACATATTTTTTTATTGTTGCAATATTTAAAAGTTTTTTTAGTAAAATATTTAGTAAAATATTTACTAAAAAAATTGACAAAAAAGATGAAAAGATGTATACTCGATTCATGTAACAAAAAAACTTTAAAAGCACTTAATTGGTAGGTTATATATAAAATATGAACAATTGGGAAAATATTAAAAAAACTAATGAAAATAGAATGGGAGAAAGAGCTTACTTTTTTAGTTATAAAAATGAAGAGATAGCTAAAACGTATCAAAGAGATAGAAGTAAAAATTTTATGCTTTTAAATGGACAGTGGAACTTTAAATATTTTGAAAATCCATTTTTAGTACCAGAAGAGTTTTATGAGAAAGAGGTGGAGGAATTTGGGAAGATAAATGTTCCAAATATGTGGCAGTTTGAAGGTCACGGAAAACTTCAATATACAGATGAAGGGTTTCCTTTTCCAATAGATATACCTTTTGTACCAACGGATAATCCTACAGGAGCTTATCAAAGAACTTTTGTTTTAAATGAAAATTGGAAGAATAAGCAAGTTATAATAAAGTTTGATGGAGTAGAAACATATTTTGAAGTTTATGTAAATGGAAAATATGTTGGATTTAATAAAGGAAGTAGATTAACAGCTGAGTTTGATATATCAAAATATATCAAAGATGGAAAGAATCTTTTATCAGTAAAAGTTTTACAGTGGGCAGATTCTACATATGTAGAGGACCAAGATATGTGGTGGACAGCTGGAATTTTTAGAGATGTTTACTTAGTTGGAAAGACAAAAACTCATATTCAAGATTATTTTATAAAAACAGTTTTTAATGAAGATTATATTGATGCAAAATTATTGTTAGATATAGAGATAGAAAATTTAGAAGAGTCAGTAAAAAAAGATTATAAATTAAAATGGTCATTATTTGATGCAAATCAACTAATTTTTTCTGAGTTAGTTGATATTTTAGAGATTGATAAGATGAAAAAATTAAATTTAGAAAAAATCATTCAATCACCAAAACAATGGACTGCAGAGACACCAAATTTATATAATTTAATTTTAGAATTAATTGATGAAAATGGAGAGGTTTTAGAAGTAGTTCCTCAAAGAGTAGGATTTAGAGATATAAAAGTAAAAGATGGATTGTTCTATGTAAATGGTAAGTATTTAATGTTACATGGAGTTAATAGACATGATAATGACCATATAAGCGGTAGAGCTATAAATATAGATAGAGCTGAAAAAGATATTATTTTGATGAAACAACATAATATAAACTCTGTGAGAACAGCACATTATCCAAATGACCCAAGATTTTATGAGCTATGTGATATTTATGGATTATTTGTTATGGCAGAAACAGATGTTGAATCTCATGGATTTGCCAATGTTGGAAATTTAAGTATGATAACTGATGATATTGAGTGGAAAGATGTTTATGTTGAAAGAATAGAAAGACACATAGCAGCTCAGAAAAATCACCCAAGTATAATAATGTGGTCTTTAGGAAATGAATCAGGATATGGAGTTAATATTCGTGAGATGTGTAAAAGAGCAAAAGAGCTTGATGATACAAGATTGGTTCATTATGAAGAGGATAGAGATGGAGAGGTTGTAGATGTTATAAGTACAATGTACTCTAGAGTTCAAATGATGAACTACTTTGGAGAACACCCAATGGATAAACCAAGAATTATATGTGAGTATGCTCATGCTATGGGAAATGGTCCAGGGGGATTAACGGAGTATCAAAATGTATTTTATAAACATCCTCATATTCAAGGGCATTATATTTGGGAATGGTGTGATCATGGAATTTTAGAGTTTGATGAAAACGGTAAAGAGGTTTATAAATATGGTGGAGACTATGGTGACTATCCAAATAACTATAACTTCTGTATGGATGGATTAATTTTCTCAGATCAAACACCAGGATCAGGATTAAAAGAGTATAAACAAGTTATATGTCCTGTAAAGATTAAAAAGATAGAAAATGAATTTGAAGTTGAAAATAAATATTGGTATATAAATTTAGATGACATAACTCTTCACTATGAAATTGTAGCTGAAGGTGATATTTTATCTCAAGGAACTATAAAAGAGTTAGGAATAAATCCAGGTGAAGTATTTAATATATCTTTAGCTGAAGAGGTTCTAGATAATAGAGAAGTCTATGTGAATTTTAAAGTGAAAAAAGATTCTAAAACACTATATAGTCAAGAGGATTATGAATTAGGAATTTACCAGTTTAAATTACAAGACAGAAAAATAGTTGAAGAAAGATATGAGTCAAACAATAGCACTTCTTTAACTTTAAAAGATAGTAAATTAGAGTTAGTAATAGAAGGATTTAATTTTGAAGTGAAATTCTCAAAGTTAAATGGAAAATTAGAAGCTTGGACTTTTAATGGAGAGGATATTATAGAAAAATCACCTAAATTAAATTTCTTTAAACCTATGATAGATAATCACAAGCAGGAGCATAATGATTTATGGATACCAAATCATTTACAAATTTTACAAGAGCAATTTAGAACTTTAGATGTAAAAGAGTGTGAAGATAAAGTAATAATAACAGTTAAGTCATTAATTGCACCACCAGTATTTAACTTTGGTATTAGATGCAACTATATTTATGAAATAGATAAAAATGGATATATAACATTTAAGTTATCAGGAGAAAAGTATGGAGATTACAACGATATTATTCCAAAGATTGGATTGGAGATGGGAATAAATAAAAAGTATCAAAATGTTGAGTATTATGGTAGAGGACCTGGAGAAAATTATCAAGATAGTAAGGTTTCTAATATAATAGGAGTTTATAAAAATAGTGTTGACGGATTATTTACAAATTATCCATTTCCACAAGATAATGGAAATAGACAAGATACAAAATGGATATCTTTAACTAATCATTTTGGAGAGGGAATATTTATTAAAGCAAAAAAAGATACTATTAATTTTAGTGCTTGGAATTTTACTCAAGAAAATATATATAAAGCACAGCATATAAATGAATTAGAAAGAGCAGATTATATAACACTAAATTTAGATTATAAAGTACTTGGATTAGGATCAAATTCGTGGGGATCAGAAGTTTTAGATTCGTACAGAGTTTATATGAATAACTTTGAATATGAGTTTTCAATACTGCCATACAGTTCTGGAAGTATAAAAGGAAAGGAGCTATCTAAATTTAGTTATTAGGAGGAATAAATGTTAATTTTAAATAATTTTGATGAGTTTAAAGATATCTTTAGAAGTGGAAAAAAATGGATTAGATGTAAAGAGGCTATAGAAAATATAAACAATATAAAAGAGAATAGATATCATAGTATTGGAGATTCTTTAGTTTATATGTTTAAAACGGAAAATCATAAAGATGAAGTAGAGTTACAAGGACATAGAAGATATATGGATATTCACTATTATGTAGAGGGAAAAGAAACATTAGAAATATCTAAAAAAAATGACTTGAATGTAAAAAGTAGTTACTCCGATGAAACAGACACAGAATATTTTCATGGAAATGGAGAGATTGTAAATTTAACAACTGGGAATTTAATAATAATTGAAAATGATGAAGCTTTTAGATTTAAAGGAGCAGAGAATCTAAAAAAAGTAGTTTTAAAAGTAACAATTGAAGATAATTATTTCTTAAATAAATAGTATTATGGAGGAT
>NZ_CAMQXC010000028.1 GCF_947038635.1 uncultured Cetobacterium sp.
GTATATAATTATAATACTTTTTATATATGAACAAAGTAAAATATATTGTTTCAATGTGAAATTAATTTCTGATTTTTTAATTATATAAATTTATTTATTTTACTTAAAAGTGCTGAGAAATAGAGAGAAGTATAAAATTCTATTTTTAGCATAAAAATTTTTTTGTTCAAAAATATGTGAAAACAATATTAAAAAAACAGAAATAACAAATATAGAAAAAATAAATAGGCTATATTCATAAAATGAATTCATTGAAACAAAAAAATAAAAAAGGGTAGTAACTACACTTAATACTACCCAAAATGTCTAACTATTTAATAATGAAAAAATTGTAATACTTTGAAAAACAATATCATAAACTAAAGCTAAAGCAGGTATCTTACTATCTATATGAGGAGCTAAAGAGATTTCAACTCTTTTAGGTTGTATATTTAAATTTGAATTTGCTTTTTTAGAAATAGCAGTACCTAATCCAAATTGAATACTTTGAACTTCAGGAATTAAAGAGAAAGCTATTTCAGAAAAAAGGCTTTTAAATTTATTCATATCAGTATTTTGAGGTAGATTTATTTCTAATGAGCTACCTAAAGCATCGTTAGTAATAATCATCTTTTGTATAGCTACCCTAATATATGCTTCATTTTTCTCACCATGAAATATTCCTCCAATTTCAAGAGGATTTACTGTAGGAATTTCTGAAAGAAGTTTTTTACACAAAGCTCCAACTAAAATCATAGCTGAAGGTAAATCACCATTTGTATAGATAAACACAATATCTTCACCATTAGTTTTTTCATCTACAATTCCAGAAATAACATCAATTTCTTCTTTAGGATTAGGAGAGTAACCCTCCATGGTTCTTTTAGATAAATCTTTTCCAAAATCTAAAGCAGTTATTGATATATCTTTAGGAAAATTTATAATTGTTAGCTTTATACCATTATCTATATTTTCAAAATTTATTTTAATTTTTTTACCAAAAATCATAAAAACCTCCAAGATTAAATTTGATTTATTATATATTATATAATAAAATTTACTTAATCTCTAGAAAAAAGAGAAATTAATTTTTTAAAAGACATTTATCTAAGCATAAATTAAGTAGTTCTTTTTGACACTGCTCCCAAGTTCCAATAATAAAAACTCCATTAGATTCAACTCTCCAAAAGTGATTAGAAACTCTTTTAAATCTCATTAATACTCCTCCTTAGATTTTCTACATAAATGTATAAGAAAAAAATAAAAAAATTTAAAAACTATCTATTAGAATTATACTTTAATGTAGAAAAAAAATCAAATATTTTTTTACATTTTTGTAGAAAAATAGTATAATAAATTAAAAAACTAAGAAGGGAGGATAATGTGAAGACTAAATTTGGTAATTATTTAGAAAAAATGATGATGAAAAATAATTATACATTAGAATATATAGCAAAGCAAACAGATTCTTCTCTATCTGTAGTAGGTCACTACAGAAAAGGAATTAGAATTCCTAAAGATGATTTTGTAGAAAGATTTATTGAAAAATTTATAGAAACAGATAAAGAGGCAGATGAAATTAGATATATAGTTGCTTATGATAGAACTCCAGATTTAATAAAAAGAAAATTAGATGGAAATAATCAAGATGAAAAAAATAAGCAGCAAGCAGAGATAATAACTTTACCACTCTTAGGTAAAGCAGCAGCAGGATTAGGTCATATAAATTTTGAGGATAATACTAGAATGGAAGTATTATCTTCTATTTCAAATGTAGAATTGCCCAAGGATGCTTATTTAGTAGAGGTTAGTGGAGATTCAATGTTTCCAACTCTATCGGACGGAGATTTAGTTATAATTAATCCAGTTCAAAAGCAGATGAGAATGGTAGATGGAAAAGTATGTGTGTTTAGTTATCATGATCAAACATATATTAAGCGACTTAAAATTAGTAAAAATGAAGTAAGACTTGTATCTGATAATAGTGATAAAAAGAGATATTCAGATATTGTTATATCTGACGAAGAATTAGAGTATTTAAAATGCTATGGAGCTGTTATAGAAAGTAGAAGAAAACACTAGGAAATAATTTCCTAGTGTTTTAAATTATATTGCTCAATTTTTCTATATAAAGTGGCTATTCCTATTCCTAAAATTTTAGCAATTTGTTTTTTACTTTCTGTTGAATCTCCATATTTTATTAATAAATTATTAATCATTTCAATTTCCATACTTTTAAGAGTTCTTTCTTGAGATATTTCAATAGATTTAGTTATGAGTAATTTTTGTGGAAGATGATTATATGATAAAACGCCATTCTCTCCCATTAAATTAATCATATATTCAATAGTATTTTCAAGTTCTCTTACATTTCCCGGCCAAGTATACTTTTCAAAAATATTTAGAACTTCAGAAGAAATATTAACAAAATTCTTTTTAAAGAGAGTAGCGTATTTTTCAGCAAAATGTTCTGCAAAAATAAAAATATCTCCAGTCCTTTTTCTTAAAGGTGGAACTTCAATAGGAACAACATTAAGCCTATAATATAAATCTTTTCTGAATTCGCCCACTTCAACTAAGTGTTCTAAATTTTGATTTGTTGCAGCAATAATTCTGACATCCACATCAATAAGTTGATTTGATCCAATCCTAATAATTTTTCTTTCTTGTAAAACTCTAAGTAGTTTAATTTGCATATATAAAGGCATATCTCCAATTTCATCTAAAAATAATGTTCCTCCATTAGCTAATTCAAACTTTCCAATTTTTCCTCTAGGATCAGCTCCAGTAAAAGAACCTTTCACATAACCAAAAAATTCACTTTCAAGAAGAGCCTCAGGAATAGCTCCACAGTTTATTGCTATAAAAGGTTGGTTAACTCTATTACTATTCATATGTATAGTTCTAGCAATTATTTCTTTACCTGTTCCACTTTCTCCTGTTATTAGAACTGTTGATGGATTTTTTGATATTTTATTGATTCTTTCAAATAATTTTTTCATAGAATCAGAATAGAAAATAAAATCTTTGACAAGAGTTCCAGTAGTTGAGTTTGTAACATGTAATATTGAATTATGAAGAGCTTTTTTTTCTTTAAAAATTAATACTTTTTCAAAAGGTGAAAAAGTAAAAATTTCTCCAAAAACATCAAGTTTTTTATCATTATAAATAATTGAGTAAGCAGTTTTTCCCAAAAAATTATCATTTAATGGCTGAATAAATAGATTTTCTTGAAGGATTTTAGTATTAAAAAGTTTTGTGGAAACTTCGTTCATATGTGTTAATAAATGGTTATTATCATAAATCAAGATTCCTTCTTCTATTTTATTAAGTATGACTTTTAGAAACTCTTTTTTAGATTCAGCATAAGAATTTTCTAAAGAAAGATAGGCTTGGGATGAAATAAAACCAGAAATTTGTTTTAAAAAATTTAGATATTTTTCTTGTTTATCAATAAAATTTAATTTTTGTTGATTATTAAAACAAATAAGCCCAATAACTCCAACCACTTCGTTATTTAAAAAAATAGGTGTTGAAACTTCTAATTTTTCCCTACAATTTTCAATAGATGGACATCTATTACAGTGGATATCCTCTTTTGGATTTAAAATTACGTATTCTTTTCCTGTTTCTAAAACTTTTTTATAGATATGTGATTCTTCAGTCATAGATTGTCCAACTTTATTTTTAAGACGACCAGTTCCACCAACTCTAATAAAATTTTTATCCATGATTTCAACATCCATTTGGATAATTTGAGAAATAGTTTCAGCAAATTTTTGAATATCTTTTCTTAAATTAATTAATATATTTTTCATAAATCACTTCCTTAAAAAGTTAATTATCAAAATGATAATTAAATATAGAGTTAACCTTAAATATTGAGGTTTTAAATATTATCAAAATGATAAATATTATCATAATGATAATATATCATTAAAATATTTATTTTTAAAAATATAAAAAATATATACGTAATGTTCAAAAATAAAATTAATAAGATGAATATAGAAATTATGTCATTTAGTTTTGGTATGAAAATTGCTTATTATATGAGTGGAGATAAAAATTAATAAGGAGTGAGATATGGAAAATAAAATTAAATATGCTTTTAATGAAATTGAAAAGGGAGATAATTATGAAAGTTGCTTAAATATTTTAACTGAGGATGAAGTAGTAAAAGCAAAGAATTTTCATAGTAGTTTTCCACAATATAAAGAAACACCGTTAGCTAAATTAGAGAATATAGCAAAAACTATAGGACTTGGTGGAATATTTGTAAAAGATGAATCATATAGATTTGGATTAAATGCATTTAAGGTTTTAGGTGGATCATTTGCTATGGCAAAATATCTAGCTTCAAGATTAGGTGATGATATATCTAATCTAGGTTATGAAAAGTTAATTTCTAAAGATATAAAAGAAAAGTTAGGTGATGTGACATTTTACACAGCAACAGATGGTAATCATGGAAGAGGTGTTGCTTGGACAGCTAATAAATTAAATCAAAAATCTGTTGTATATATGCCTTTTGGATCATCTGTAACAAGACTTGAAAATATAAAAAAAGAGGGAGCAGAAGCTTCAATAACTGATATGAATTACGATGATGCAGTAAGACTTGCAGCAAAAAATGCAAAAGAAACAAATGGAGTTGTAGTTCAAGATACAGCATGGGAAGGATATGAAGAGATTCCAGCATGGATTATGCAAGGATATGGGACTATGGCTTTAGAAGCTATTGAACAATTAAAAAGTTATGGGGTAGATAGACCAACACATATATTTGTTCAAGCGGGAGTAGGATCTTTAGCAGGTGCAGTTCAAGGTGTATTTGCTTCTATATATGGAAAAGATTGTCCAATTACGGTTATAGCTGAATCAGATTTAGCAGATTGTCTATATAAATCAGCTTTAGCAAAAGATGGGAAACCAAGATTTGTAGGTGGAACTATGCAGACGATAATGGCAGGATTAGCATGTGGAGAACCAAATACAATAGGATGGGAAATTTTAAAGAATTATAGTACAGCATTTTTATCATGTCCAGACTGGAGCGCAGCAAATGGAATGAGAATATTAGGAAACCCTTTAGATGGTGACGAAAGAGTAAAATCTGGTGAATCTGGAGCAGTGACTATGGGAGTTCTTTATGAAATTATGACAAATGATGAGTATAAAGAGCTAAGAGATAAATTAAAACTTAATAAAGATTCAAAAGTATTACTATTTAGTACAGAGGGAGATACAGATCCAAAAAAATATAGAGATATAGTTTGGCTTGGTGAATGTACAAAATAATTAAATTTAAAATAAAAATTTTAGGAGGAAAAAATGTTTTCTAAAGAGAGAGAGAATCAAGTTGTAGAGTTATGCCAAGAGTTAATAAAAGCACCAAGTTATTCAGGAGAAGAGGGAGAAGTAGTTGAAGTAATAAAAAAAGCTTTTGATAGACTTGGATTTGATGAATACTTTGTAGATGAGTATGGAAATATAGTTGGAAAAATTAAAGGTAAAAAACCAGGAAAAAAAATCTTATTTGATGGACATATAGATACAGTGCCAGTTCCAGATAAAAGCAAGTGGACTTTCGGACCTTTTGATGGGACTATAGCTGATGGAAAAATATATGGAAGAGGAACATCAGATATGAAGGGACAAGTTGGAGCTATGATATCAGCGTGTGCTTATTTTGCGAAAGATTGTGATAAAGATTTTGAAGGAGAAATCTATGTAGCTGGAGTTGTTCATGAGGAATGCTTTGAAGGAATTGCAGCAAGAAAAATAAGTGCAGCAGTTAAACCAGATTATGTTGTAATTGGAGAGTGTTCAGAACTTAACTTGAAAATAGGTCAAAGAGGAAGAGGAGAGATAGTTGTAGAAACATTTGGAAAACCAGCGCACTCAGCAAATCCAGATAAAGGAATAAATGCAGTTTACAAAATGGCTACAGTAATTCAAGAGATAAATAAATTAGAGCCGCCAGTACATCCTGTTTTAGGAAAAGGAATTTTAGAACTTGTAGATATAAAATCAGCACCATATCCAGGAGCTTCAGTGGTACCTGAGTATTGTAGAGCTACTTATGATAGAAGACTGCTAGTTGGAGAAACAATGGAAAGTGTAATAAAGCCATTACAAGAATTAGCAGAGAAACTTATGAAAAACGATCCACAAATGAAGATAAAAGTATCATATTCAGTTGGAAAAGAGAAGTGTTATACAGGAAATATAATAGAGGGAGAAAGATTTTTCCCAGGATGGCTATATGAAAAGGATGATGAATTTACAAAAATAGCTTACGAAGGATTAAAATCTGTGGGATTAAATCCAGAAATAACACAATATTCATTCTGTACAAATGGGTCTCACTATGCAGGAGAAGCAAAAATACCAACAGTTGGATTTGGTCCATCAAGAGAAAACTTAGCTCACACAATAGATGAACATATAGAGATAGAGCAATTACTAAAAGGAACAGAAGGTTATTACGGAATTTTAAAATCTCTTTACAAAAGATAGAGAAAAGGAGAGGTCATGAAAATATTAATAAAAAATGGATTAATCGTAAATGGGAACAATACAGTGCCATTTTTAGGTGACTTATTAATTGAAAATAACAAAATAAAATCAATAGGTAAAGTAGATGAAGAAGCTGATAAAATCATTGATGCAACAGGAAAAATAGTTTGTCCAGGATTTATAGATACTCATAGTCATTCAGATTTGATGATTTTGGTAAATCCATATAACGAAATAAAAATAAGACAAGGAATAACAACAGAGGTTCTAGGTCAAGATGGAATTTCAATGGCGCCATTGCCAAAAAAATATATAAGTTCTTGGAGAAAAAATATTGCAGGATTAGATGGAGAGTCAGATGAAATTAATTGGGAATATGAAACTACTGATAACTATTTAAAAATGATGGAAGAAAATGGAGTTGGATTAAATGAAGCATATTTAGTTCCTCATGGGAATATAAGAATGGAAGCTATGGGATTAGATGGGCGTCCAGCCACAGATGAAGAGATTAAGAGAATGTGCGAAATAACAAGAAGAGAGATGGAAGCTGGAGCGTTTGGACTATCAACAGGACTTATATATATACCTTGTGCTTATTCAGAGACAAAAGAGATTATTGAAATGTGCAAGGTAGTTGCTGAATTTGATGGAGTATTTGTAATTCATCAAAGAAGCGAAGCAGATACAATAGTTAATTCAATGAGAGAAGTTATAGAGATAGGAAAAAAATCTGGAGTAAAGATACACTTTTCCCATTTTAAAGTTTGTGGAAAAAATAACTGGAAATACTTAGATGAGATGTTAAATTTGTTAGAAGAAGCTAAAAAAGAGGGGATAGAGGTTTCGTTTGACCAATATCCTTATGCAGCAGGAAGTACTATGTTAGGAGTAATATTACCTCCTTGGGCTCATGCTGGAGGAACAGATGAATTAATGAAAAGACTTGAAAATAATGACTGTAGAAATAAAATGATTTATGACATGGAGAATGGGATTCCAGGATGGGATAATTTTGTAGAATTTGCTGGATTAGATCAGATATTTGTGACATCAGTAAAAACTGAAAAAAATAGTGATTTAATAGGAAAAAATCTTTTAGAAATTGGAAAAATTAGAGGAAAAGATCCTTATAATGCAACTTTTGATCTTTTGTTAGAAGAAGAAAATGCAGTTGGAATGGTTGATTTTTATGGATTAGAAGAACATGTTATTAAAATTTTGAAAAGACCAGAGCAGAATGTTTGCACAGATGGACTTTTAACAGGGAAGCCTCATCCAAGAGCTTATGGATCGTTCCCAAGAGTTTTAGGAAGATATGTTAGAGAACAAAAAATTTTAACAATAGAAGAAGCTATTTTTAAAATGACAAAAAAAGCTGCAACCTCTTTTGGAATAAAAAATAGGGGAATTATAGAAGAGGGATATTTTGCGGATATTTTAGTTGTAGATTTAGAAGAGGTAATCGATAAGGGAACATATGTAGATCCAATACAATATCCTAAAGGAATAGACTATGTTTTAATAAATGGAAATATTGTATTAGATAATGGGAATTATCATAAAGTCCTTGCAGGAAATGTTATTAGAAAAAAATAGAGGAGGTTTTATGCTAATTGGAAATGGAAGAGTAATTACCCACGATAAGGAATATCCATATTTTGAAAATGGGGGAGTTTTAATAAAGGATGGAAAAATATTAGAAGTTGGGGAAAGTGACATTTTAAAAAAGAAATATCCTAATGAAGAATTTATTGATGCTGAAAATAATCTAATTATGCCAGGACTTATTAATGTACATCATCATATTTACAGTGCTTTTGCTAGAGGGATGAAATCCTCTGGTAAAGCACCTAAAGATTTTCAAGAGATATTAGAAAATCTTTGGTGGAAAGTAGATAAAAAATTGAATCATGAAGATATTAAATATAGTGCACTGACAACATATATAGACTCTGTAAAAAATGGTGTAACAACTGTATTTGATCACCATGCTGGTCCGAACTCTATAACTGGAAGTTTAGATGTTATAGGTGAAGCTGCAAAACAAGTAGGAATTAGAAGTTGCTTATGTTATGAGGTTTCAGATAGAGATGGAGTAGATATTGCTGAAGAGGGAATAAATGAAAATATAAGGTTTATAAAAAAATGTGAAAATGAAGATGAAAACATGTTAAAAGGAATGTTTGGACTCCATGCTTCATTTACATTAAGTGATGAAACTTTAAAAAAATGTCAAGAAGCAATGCATGGGTTAGGTGTTGGATATCATGTTCATATAGCTGAAGGCATAGGTGATTTAAATGATTCTTTAGAGAAATATGGGAAAAGAGTTGTTGAAAGACTTTCAGAATTTGGTATTTTGGGAGAAAAAACAATAGGTGTTCATTGTATCTACATCAATGAAAAAGAGATGGAGATTTTAAAAAATACAAAAACAAATGTAGTTCACAATCCAGAATCAAATATGGGTAATGCTGTAGGTTGTTCTCCAATATTAGAGATGTTTTCTAAGGGAATACATTTAGGATTAGGAACTGATGGATATACAAGTGATATGCTCGAATCTTTAAAAGTTGGAAATATAATCCATAAACATGAAAAACGAGATCCTTCAGTTGCTTGGATAGAATTACCAACGATGCTTTTTAAAAATAATAGAAAAATAGCAGAACAATATTTTAAAGATTCAATGGGAGTTCTAAAAAAAGGAGCACTAGCAGATGTTATCATTGTAAGTTATGATCCTTTAACAGAATTAAATGAAGAAAATTATAATAGTCATCTTCTATTTGGAGTAATGGGAAGAGATGTTGTAACAACGATTATAGATGGAAAGATTGTTATGAAGAACAGAAAAATATTAACACTAGATGAAAAAGAGGTTTTTAAAAATTCAAGAATAGTTTCAAAAAAAATGTGGTTAAGAGACTAAAAGTTTAAAAGCGGAGGAAAAATGGGTGTTAAAACTATGGAATTAGAAAAAGGTATTGTAGAAGAGGTTCATCAAAAGTTAGAAATTAAAAATATGTTTTTATTAGGAATACAACATGTAGCAGCAATGTGTGCAGGAGCCATAGCTGTTCCTATGATTTTGGGAGAAAGTTTAGGTTTGGGGCAAGAGGAAATTAATACTTTAGTAAGTGCAACACTTATGATGGCAGGACTAGGAACATTTATTCAAACCTTAGATATTCATGGAAAAATAGGAGCAAAATTACCGATAGTTGAGGGAGTAAGTTTTGCAGGTGTTTCAGCTTTAGTTGCTGTTGGGCTAAGTTATAAAGGTACTGATCCAATTTTTGGTCTGCAAGTTATGTTTGGAGCAACAATAGTATCTGGAATTTTTGCATTTTTAGTGGCACCAATGTTTGGAAAACTTCTAAAATATTTTCCACCACTAGTATCTGGAGTTGTCGTTACTTCAATGGGATTATCCTTAATTCCTGTAGCTTTGAGATGGGTAGCGGGAAGTCCAAAGAGTTCGAGTTATCTGAGTATTAAAAATATAATTTTAGCATTGATAACAATAGGAATAGTATTAGCTATTCAAAAACTATCTAAAGGATTTTTAGGAAATATTGCAATTCTTTTAGGTATTTTTTTAGGGACTTTGGTAGCAATTCCTATGGGATTAACTGATTTTTCAACTTTAAATGAAGCTACAGCCTTTACAATAAATACACCACTACAATTTGGATTTCCAAAATTTGAATTAACAGCAATTCTATCACTATTTTTAGTTCAATTGGTAATAATGACAGATGCTACAGGAAATCAAATAAATTTATCTGATATCTGTTCAGTAGAACCTAATCAGGAAAAGATTGTAGCAGGATTAAGAGGACATGGTTTAACAAGTATTATAGCTGGATTTTTTAATAGTTTTCCTCACTCTTTGTTTGGTCAAAATGTAGGTATTGCTGCAATAACGGGGGTAAAAAGCAGATTTGTAGGAACTGCAGCAGGAATAATACTATTAGTTGTTAGTTTTTTTCCTAAATTAGTAGCAATTTTAACATCAATTCCTTCTCCTGTATTAGGTGGAGCAGGAATAATAATGTTTGGAATAGTTGCAGCTAATGGAATAAAAAGATTAGGAACAATAAGTTATGATGGAAATAAAAATCTTGTAATAGTGGCTACAAGTTTAGGAATGGCATTAGCTCCAATAGCTGCTCCACAATTATTTAGTAATTTTCCTCAATGGGGAAAAATTTTATTTCAAAGTCCAGTAACTTTAGGAGCATTAACAGTTTTAATTTTAAATATTGTATTTAATGAGTTCAATAAAAAATAAATTTTTGGAGGAATATAAAATGGCTAATATAAAAGTAAATTTTGCAGGATTAGAGTATGATAACCCAGTAATAGTGGCGGCGGGACCACCATCAAAAGATGCTCAGGCTATAAAAGAAGCAATGGAAGGAGGAGCAGCCGGTGTAGTTGCAAAAACAATTTCTAGTGAAGCAGCAGAAATTCCAAAACCTTGCATGTATGATTTTAAAGGAAATCATTTTTTAAATACAGAATTATGGTCAGAGTTATCTCCAGAGCATTGGGTAGAACAAGAGTATGAAAAGTGTAAAATTAAAGGTGAGCCATTAATAATAGGTCTTGGATATGTAAAAGAGGATATAAAAAAATTAATACCAATGGTTGATAAATTTGCAGATGCATATGAGATATCAAGTCATTATGTGGGAAGAGATTTAACACCAATGTTAAACACTTTAAAAATGGCAAAAATGTTAACAAAAAAACCAGTATTTATGAAAGTGTCTCCAGGAGTTGAGAATTTAGGAGATGTAGCTAGAGCATTAGAAACTGCAGGTGCAGATGGATTAGTTGCTATAAATTCTGTTGGACCTTGTTTATCAATTGATTTAGAAACTGGAAAACCACATATGGGAAGTAAAAGTGGATATGGATGGATGTCTGGTGCAGCTATAAAACCTATTGCTATGAGAGTAGTATATGAACTTGCACAAGCGGTAAAAATTCCGATTTTTGCAGTAGGGGGAGTTACAAAAGGAGAGGATGTAATAGAGTATGTAATGGCTGGAGCAACTGCTGTTCAAGTTTGTACCCAAGGTATAGTAGAGGGACCTAAAGCTTTTGGTAGAATTGCTAAAGAAACTAATAATTGGTTAGATGCTCATGGATATAGCTCATTAGATGAAATAAGAGGAATAACAATAAAGCATATGGAAAATATTAAAGAAAATAACTATATGACTGTTCCTCCTAAAGTAGAAGTGGAAAAATGTGTAGGATGTGGAATTTGTAAAATAGTTTGTGGTTATAAAGCTATTGAAATAGAAAATAAAAAAGCAGTTATAGATATAGAGAGATGTTTTGGATGTGGAGTTTGTACATCAAAATGTCCTACAAAAGCATTATCAATACCAAGATAAAATAGGGGGACTCTATGTTTAAAATAACTATAAATGGAAAACTTATAGAGACAAAAGAAAAGAAAAATCTGCTAGATTTTTTAAGAGATGATATGGATTTTATAGCAGTAAAAAATGGTTGTGGAGAGGGAGCGTGTGGTGCTTGTATGGTCCTTATTGATGGAAAACCATTTAGAGCTTGCCTATTAACAACAGAAAAAGTAGCAGAAAAGAATGTGTTTACAGTAGAGGGCTTAACAGAGTATGAAAGAGATGTATTTGCTTATGCCTTTTCAAAAGAAGGAGCAGTTCAATGTGGATTCTGTATTCCTGGAATGGTAGTTAGTGCAAAAGGATTGTTTTTAAAAACTTTAGAGCCAACTAAAGATGAGATAAAATTAGCATTAAGAGGAAATATCTGTAGATGCACAGGATATGTAAAAATAGTAAAGGCTATAAAAGAAGCAGCACGAATTTTTAGAAATGGAGAGATTGTTCCTAAAGTAGAGTGTAAAGGATTAATTGGAGAAAATACATTTAGAGTTGATGCTAAAGAAAAAACATTGGGTAAAGGAAAATATGCAGAAGATATAAAAATTCCTAAAATGATATTTGGAGGAGCTGTAAGAACAGCTCATCCAAGAGCTTTAATAAAAAAAATAGATACAAGTGAAGCTGAAAAATTAGAGGGTATTGTGGGAATTGTAACAGCAAAAGATGTTCCAGGACATAGAAATATAGGACATTTATCTTTTATATCTGATTGGGATGCCTTGATAGCTGAAGGTGAAGTAACAAGATATATGGGGGATGCTTTAGTATTAATAGGCGCAAAATCTAAAGAAGTTTTAAAAAAAGCTAAAGAATTAGTAAAAATTGAGTATGAAGTTTTAGAACCAGTAATTGATCCAGAGGAAGCATTAAAAGAGACTACACCAAAAATCCATGAAAAAGGTAATTTATTATTTAAACAAGTTTTAAAAAGAGGAGATATAGAGAGCGCATTAAAAGAGGCTAAATATGTTGTAACTAATGTGTATCATACTCCTTATACAGAGCACGCTTATTTAGAACCAGAAAGTGCTACAGCCATACCAAAAGAAAATGGTATAAAAATAATAACAAGTTCTCAAAGTGTTTATGATGAACAAAGAGAGGTTGCTAGACTTTTAGGATTGGAATTATCACAAGTTGAAGTAGAGAGTACTTATGTTGGGGGTGGCTTTGGTGGAAAAGAAGATATGTCTGTTCAGCACCATGCAGCATTACTAGCTTGGAAGTTAAAAGTTCCAGTTCAATTTACATTGACTAGACAAGAAAGTTTAGCAGTTAGTACAAAACGACATCCAATGAAAATAGAGATGACAACAGCATGCGATGAAGATGGAAAGCTTTTAGGGATGAAAGCTAAAATTTTAGCAGACACAGGAGCGTATGCTTCTTTAGGAGGGCCTGTGCTTCAAAGAGCATGTACTCATGCAGCTGGGCCATATAACTATCACAATATAGATATAGAAGGAATAGCAGTGTACACCAATAATCCTATTGGTGGCGCATTTAGAGGATTTGGAGTGACTCAATCAGCATTTGCCACTGAAAGTAATTTAAATAAATTAGCAGAAATGGTTGGAATATCTCCTTTTGAAATACGTTATAGAAATGCTATTGAGCCTGGTATGGTTTTACCAAATGGACAGATTGCAGATCCTGGAACAGCATTAAAAGAAACTTTACTAGCAGTTAAAGATGTTTATGAAAATAATAAATTAGCAGGGATAGCTTGTGCATTTAAAAATGCAGGAATAGGAGTGGGATTACCTGATGTTGGTAGATGTTTACTTTCAATAGAAAAAGGAAAAGTTCATATAAGAACAAGTGCAGCTTGCATAGGTCAAGGAGTTGGAACAGTTGCTTTGCAAATGGTTTGTGAGACTGCAGAGCTATTACCTAAGGATATAATTGTAGAAATGCCAAGTACGAGTAGAACACCAAACTCTGGAACTACAACAGCCTCAAGACAAACAGTATTTACAGGAGAAGCAACTAAAAGAGCTGCCTTAAAGTTGAAAGAAGCCTTAAAAGATAAATCTTTAGAACAATTAGAGGGAGAAGAATTTTTAGGTGAATATTCTGGGGTAACAGATCCTATGAACTCTGAAAAAGAGTATCCAGAAAGCCATGTAGCTTATGGATATGCGACTCAAGTAGTTATTTTAGGTGAGGACGGAAAAATAAAGAAGGTTGTTGCAGCACACGATGTAGGAAGAGCAGTAAATCCTAAAAATGTAGAGGGACAAATCGAAGGTGGAGTAGTAATGGGATTAGGTTACGCTTTAACTGAAGATTTAAAAGTAGAAAAAGGAGTTATAAAATCAAAATTTGGAACGATAGGATTACTAAGATCAACAGACGTGCCAGAAATTGAATCTATAATTATAGAAAAAAATAAAGAAGATTTAGCTTATGGAGCTAAGGGTGTTGGAGAAATTGTTGTAGTTCCAACAGCACCTGCAGTTCAAGGAGCGTATTATAAATATGATGGTAAATTTAGAACATCGTTACCATTAAAAGAAACAGCTTATAAAAAATAGAAAAAAAGGAGAGAAATAAATTTTTCTCTCCTTTTTTCTATTTTCTTTTTAGAAATACTCCTTTAAAAGCTTCATTCTTTAAAGTTCCATTTTCGAGTATTAAATTTCCTCTAATAAATGTAGAATGAATTTTCACTAAAGAAGTGTAATTTTTAAATACACTATAATTAGCTTTTGAAATAGGAGTAGTAAAATTAAAATTTTCTAAAGAAAGTATAACTATATCAGCATCGCTTCCAATTTCAATGGCTCCCTTTTGAGGGTATAAACCAAAAATTTTAGCTGGATTTAATGAGCAAGTATTTAAAAAACTTTTAGCAGTTATATTTCCTTTTAGGAATTCAGAAAACATAATAGAAATTCTTTCTTGTACTCCAGGGATTCCATTTGGACAAACTAAAAAATTCTCCTTTCCTAGAGTTTTATCTTTAAGTGAAAAAGTACAGTGATCTGTTGCAACAACATCAATATAGCCTAAGTTTATATAGTTTTGAATAGCGATATTATCCTCTTTATGTCTAAGAGGAGGACTTAAAATATAGTTTTCACCATTGCTTTTAAGATAATAATCTTCAGTAAGAATAAGATATTGAGGGCATGTTTCAATGAAAAATCTCATTCCACTATCTTTAAAGTTTTTCAAAATATCTAAAGATTTTTTACAAGATATATGTACGAAATATAACTTTTCAAATGCAGTTGTTTTCGCTAAAGTTAAAAGTCTATAAACTGCTTCACTTTCACTATAATCGGGTCTTGATTTACTGTGATAGATTGGAGTTGTTAATCCTTGTTTTTTGTATTTTTCTTTTAGAAATTCAATTATTCCATGATTTTCAGCATGGACACAGACAACAACATTTAATTTTTTAGCAATTTCAAATATTTTTAAAATTTCATAATCATCCATTAAATATGTATATGTCATATATAGCTTAAAGCTCGTAATACCTTTATTTTTTAAGTTTAACATCTGTTCTTCTATATCATCAGGAACATGTTGAAGAACACCGTGAAAAGAGTAATCAACTGGAGAAATTTTAGCAAACTCCATATAATTGTTTATTTGAAAATCTAATGGACATTTATTTGGACCAAAACCAGGGTGATCAACAATAGTTGTAGTTCCACCATAAATAGCAGCAAAACCTCCAGAATAGAAATTATCAACAGAATTTATGCCAACATCAATATTGAAATGAGTATGCACATCAACTCCTCCAGGAATAATAAATTTATTAGAATAATCATAAATTAATCCATTAAAATTTTTTAAAGGAATATCACCAATATCTTTAATTTTTTCATTTTCAATAAGAATATCAGATTTAGTTAATCCATCTTCAGTTAGAATAAAACCATCTTTTAATAAAATTTGCATATGTAAAACCTCCAATAAAAAAATTGCTTACTATATTATTAATAAGCAATTTTTATTCCAAATTATGTAACTGGTTTTGTTGATTTAGCGAGGAAAAGGAATGGTATCAATAAAAGAGATATAACTCCACTTCCAATTAAAACATCATTAATTCCCATAATAGAAGATTGAACAACAACTTGTTGATTTATTAAAGCCAGTGATTGAGCTGAAGTACTAATAGCACTATTAATATTAGGGTTTGCAGTAGTTATGCCAGAAGCCATCATAGTGTGATGAAAAGCCATTGTATGATTCCATGCTGGAATAACTAATGAGGTTCCTAAACTACTTCCAATATTTCTCATGAAATTGTAAATTCCAGATGCACTAGCTAAGTTTTCGTCACTAATATTTGAAAGGGTTAATGTATTTAAAGCTATAAAGAAAATACCAACACCAAAACCATTGAAAAATCTGGTTAATCCAACATAAGCTGGAGTTATTTGTGGGGAATAATTAGATGTTAAAAATGTTGATATGCCTAATAGAAAAAATCCAAGAGCAGCAACCTTTCTAGAATCTAAGTGATCTATTTTTTTACCCAATATTGGAGCTACCATTAAAATAGCTATACCTAAAGTACAAGTGGATTTTCCACTAATAAAAGCTGTATATCCCATATAGTTTTGTAGCCAAAGAGGTATAGCAACAACACCACTGAAGTAAGCTAAGACGGAAAACATCAGCGAAAAGGAACCCACACAGAAATTCCTATTTAAAAATAACCTCACGTTAACCACAGGAGATTCATGATGCCATTCCCAAATAACCAAGAGGACTAAAAAAATAAAAGCTGATATACTAAGAGCAATAATAGTATTATTAGAAAACCAATCTAAATCGTTTCCTTTATCTAACATTAGTTGTAAAGAGCCAACACCAATGGCTAAAAATATAAATCCAATTATATCAACAGGTTCTTTAACAGTTTTTTCTTTAGCGATATCTTTTTTAAAGATATAGTAAACAATTAAACTAGATATAATACCAAAAGGAAGATTGATATAAAAACACCATCTCCAAGAAGCAGTATCAGTTACCCACCCTCCAAGAACAGGGCCAACAACTGGTGCGATAACAATAGTCATAGACCAAATTCCTAGAGCGATTCCTTTTTTTTCTTTAGGGTATAGTTGTAACATAAGTGTTTGAGATAGAGGAATCATACTGGCTCCTACAACTCCTTGTAAAATTCTCATAGTCAGAAGAAAATTATAAGAAGGACTAATACCACAAAGCATACTAGCTAAAGTAAAAAGTAATGTTGCACCTAAATACTGTTTAATAATTCCTAAACGTTTAGTTAACCACCCGATAAGAGGTAAAAATATAGCTTCGGCTACAGCGTAAGAAGTTATAACCCACGTACCTTGATCAGGAGCTACAGCAAAATCTCCTGCAATATGACTTAGAGAAACATTAACAATAGTCATATCGAGGACGTTCATAAAAGAACCAATAGCTAGAGCAATTGTAGCAAAAATAATTGATGAGTTCATAATATAGAACCTCCTTAAAAGCTATTATCTTTAACTATTTTTTCAATTAATACATTTAATTTATTTTCATCAATTTTATAAAGTTCTGATTTTTGTTCTTTAAATTGATTTGGAATATCAACATTTTTATTTGTATTAACTGTGACAGTTAAGCTTGTTCCAATTGGTAAAATTCCATTTTTTTCTAAACTTTCATGATCAAAATCAATTCTAACAGGAACTCTTTGAACAATTTTAATCCAGTTTCCAGTGGCATTTTGTGTTGGGATTAAAGCAAAAGCACTACCAGATCCAGCAGATATTCCAGAAACAACTCCTTTGTAAGTTTTACCATTTAAATCACTAACAATTTCGACATAATTTCCAGGTTTGATATCTCCAAGTTGAGTTTCCTTAAAGTTTGCATTAACCCAAGTTTTATTTAAGTCAACAACAGTAAAAAGTGTTTGTCCAGCTTTTACTTGTTGTCCTAATTCAACTTGCTTTTGAGCAATAGTTCCAGAAATTGGAGAGAAAATTTTAGTTTTTTCTAAATTATAATAAGCATTTTTTAAATTTTCAATAGCAGCTGCAACAAGGGGATGAGAATAGATATCATTGCTAAAAGCTTGAATTTTGCTATTTTCTAAATTAGTTAAACTTTGTTCATAACTATTCTTACTATCTATATATTTGAAATTAGTTGTATCAAAGTTCTCTTTACTTGTTATACCAGTGCTACTAGATATAGTTTGTCTTTTTAGTGTTTTATCAGCAAGAATTAAGTTAGCTTTAGCAATTGTAACACTATCTTCATTAAGCTTTACACTATTTTGTAACGTATAATATTTTCTAACTGCATCTGCTAATTTTGTTTCAGCATTTTTTAAAGCAATTTCATAATCAATAGTATCTAATTTTATAACGGGAGTACCAACATTGATAGATTGAGTATCCTCTACGTTGATTTCATTAATAACACCGCTAACTTGCGTTGTTATAGAAACTTGATTTCCATGAATATAAGCATTTTCAGTTTCTTCATATCCTTTTAAAAAAAAGAAATAATAAAGTAGATATAAAATTCCAATAGCAAGTATAATTAAAAGAAAAATACCCATCTTTTTTTTAGCATCTTTTCTATTTTTATTTTTAGTTTCATCTGTCACAACAGCTTGATTTGTAGTTTGATTGTCCAATTTATTTCACCTCATTTTTATAGTAACCACCAAGGGATCCAATTAAATTAATTTGATTTGTATATAATGTAAAGTTATTTTCAAGATAACTTAACTCAGTATCAAGTAAATTATTTTTTTGATTTAGTAGTTCAAGTTTTGATATGCTACCAATTTGATATAAGGTATTGTTATCATTATAAGTAGACTTTACATTGCTATAATTTTTTTTCTCTAATTCATTATTTGTTTTTGATGTTTTTAAAGCATTAAGATTATTATTGATATCTTGATAGGCTTTAATTAAATTATTGTTATAGTTTTCTATAAAAATATTTAAATCAACCCCAGCAATATTATAATTTTGAGTAAGTGTATTTCTATTAAATAAAGGTAGATATAAACTTGGTCCAAACTCCCATAACGTACTATGTGCTTTTAATAAATCTTGAATATTTAAATTTTGATACTCATATTTTCCAGTAATAGAAAATCTAGGATAAAAATCAGCTTTTAAAGACTTTAAATTTTCTTTCTGTGAATTAATTAAAGCTAAATAATATTTTACATCAGGTCTATTAATCACTATATCTGAATCAATATATTGAGGAATATTTAAAAAATAATCAAATTCAGGAGTATTATAATCGATATTTGATAGAATTTTATCAATATTTTTAGATTTTACATTTCCAACAAGAGAATAAAAACTATTTTTTAAAGTAGTTTTTTGAGTAGTAATCTCGGTAATTTTTTGATTTAAAGAGTTAACATTATTATCAGCATTTAAAATGTTTTCCTGATTTCCAAGTCCAGTTTGATAAAGAATTTTTTGGTAGTTTAAAACCTCTTTTGCAATATTGAATTTTTCTTTTAGTATATTTTCCTCTTTTGTAAGTAAAATATATTTTCCATAAAGATTTGCAACTGTTGTTGAAAGAGTTAGAGTACTCCATTCCCCTTGAAGTTCTGTAGCTAATTTTGAATATTGAGCTTGATTTTGTAAAGCATCAAATTTTCCCCAAATATCAAAGATATATTGTCCTTGAATTGCTAAAGACCCCATATCAATAGTATCACTATTCTTTATATCTTTTATAGGAAGATCTGTTTTTACATGAGATGTCAAAACATGATTTCTATTCCAGCTCCCCCCTAAATCGATACTAGAAAGATTAGAGTTTTTTGTAGAGTTTAAGGTGTACATCGCTTTTTCAATGTTTAGTTTAGCTATTTTAATTTCACTATTTGTTTTTAAAACTTCATCAATTAGAGAAATCAATTGTTGGTTATTTGTGCTAAGCCACCATTGGTGTGACTTAAAAAAAATGTTGCTATTTTGTGGTTTGTTTTCTGTAATTAATGTTTTAATAGGAGTTTCAGTAACCTTAGGAGTACCAAAACAGCCTGTTAGTAAAAAAGGCAAAATAACAAAAAAAATATAAGATTTCATAATCCCTCACTCCTAATAAAAATCTTCTAAATTAAAAAAAAAATTAATTTAGTAGGATTTTATAGATTTATATTGTATTTATATTAATACTACTTAATAATTGTTCTTAAAATATTTAAAACTTCCTACAAAAATTTATTAAAAAATGAAAAACAGGTAATTTTTACCTGTTTTTTTGATTACATTTTAACTTCTTTTAAAATTTCATTGAAGATATGTTTTGCAATTTCAGATTTAGGTTGTTCTTTGTAAATAATATTTTCTCCAGATTTTTTTATAATTTGTACACTATTAGTTGATTTTTGCATATTTTCAGCGTTATTAGCAACAATAAAATCTAAATTTTTCTTAATTAGTTTTTTCTTTGCATTTTCAACAATATTTTCAGTTTCAGCAGCAAATCCAACTAAAATTTGATTTTTCTTTTTTTCTCCCATATTAAATAGAATATCTGGATTTCGCTCTAACACTATTGTTAATTCCCC
>NZ_CAMQXC010000029.1 GCF_947038635.1 uncultured Cetobacterium sp.
ACCAGCAACAATACCAGAGATTATAGCAACTTCAGGACCAGCAAGCATTCCACCAACGACAACCCCGATATTTCTTGTGTTGGCAATAGCTCCCTTGTAGTCAACGCCAATATAAGTTCCTAAGATAGCTAGACTAGAAAAAGTAAATGAAAGTAGAAGCATATCTTTTTTTGTATATTTCTCTCTACTAAAAATACTACGAGCGCTCTTAAATCGAGAGAAGAAAAAAGCGATAGCTATTATATACCCAAGGGTATTAAAAAGTTTATGAGCTAATTCAAACATTAAAACACCTCAAAATTATGATATTAATTATATCATATAAAAAAGAAAATTAACAAATGAGAGAAAATAATTGTTATAATAGATAAAAAATATTTAAGGAGGAGTGTTATGTTTTCAGTTAATTATAAAGTTACAATATCGGATATAAATTATGGTGGACATATGGGAAATGAAAGAGCATTGTTGCTGTTTCAACAAGTTAGAATAGATCTTTTTAAAAAACTAGGAGTAACTGAAATAAATGTTGGAAATAATGTTGGTACAATTCAAAAGGATGCGCATGTTTATTATAGAGGTGAGGTATACTTAGGAGATGAACTTACAATAATAATAAAAAATATAGATATAAAAAAAACATCACTAAACTTTATATATAGTGTAGAAAAAAGAGAAGGAAAAATTGTATTAGAAGGAAGTACAATCATTGTAGCTTTTGATTATGAAAAGAAAAAGGTAGCAAGATTCTCTCAAGAGTTTTTAAATGAATTAGAAAAAATCTTTTTATAATATAAATATTATGAGGTGGAGCATATGAGTTTATTTAAAGATTCAAGAATAAAATATTTAAAAAATAGTGAAAAAGCAGAAGGGAAATACATAATATATTGGATGCAAGAAAGTCAAAGAACGAGATATAATTTTGCTTTAAATGAAGCAATATATCTATCTCAAAAAAATAAAATGCCACTTTATGTTGTGTTTAATTATTTAAAAAGTTATCCAGAAGCATCTAAAAGACACTATGATTTTATGTTACAAGGTTTAAAAGATGTAAAAGAATCTCTTAACCAAAAAGGCATTAAGTTTATTTTATTAGAGGGAGACCCTTTGGAAAATATAGCTAAAGTTTCTCAAAGAGCGAAGATTATTATTTGGGATAAAAGTTATCTGAAAAATCAAAGAGATATAAAATATAAATTACAAAAATGTATAGATAGTACAATTTTAGAGATTGAAAGTAATGTTGTCATTCCTGTGGAGTTAGTTAGTATTAAAGAGGAGTATAGTGCAAAAACTTTAAGAGATAAATATAGAAAAATAGAAAATTTTAATGAAGAAAGTTTTAATGAGGAAAAATATTTTTTTATAGAAAATTTGGATAATGTTTTAGAGGAGTTAGATTGTTCTGATAAGTATATACCAAGAGTAAAAAAAAATTTAGATGGAGGTTTTTTAGGAGGAGAGAGAGAGGCTGTAAAAATTTTAGAGAGTTTTATAAAAAATAATTTAAAATTTTATTTAAACAAAGGGCCTGATAATGAAAGAAGTTCGAAATTATCACCCTATCTACATTTTGGGCAAATATCTCCTGTAGAAATTAAACATAGTATTGAAAAATTAAGTGATGAATTGATTAATGAAAAAAAAAGTTTTTTAGAAGAAGTTATAATAAGAAGGGAATTAGCAATTAATTTTGTCTACTACAATAAAAATTATGATAATTGGCTAGGAATAACATATGAGTGGGCTTACAAAACATTAGAAAAACATACAATTGATAAAAGAGAATATATTTATAGTGAAAAGGAGTTGGAAGAGTTTAAAACACACGATAAATATTGGAATGCTTGTCAAAAACAGATGTTCGATATGGGATATATGGATAGTTATATGAGGATGTACTGGTGTAAAAAAATATTAGAATGGAGTCTTACTCCCAAAAAAGCATATGAAATAGCAATAAAGCTTAATAATAAATACTTTTATGATGGAAGAGATCCTAACTCTTATGCAGGGGTTGCTTGGTGTTTTGGAAAGCATGATCGAGCATGGAAAGAAAGAGAGATATTTGGTAAAGTTAGATATATGAATAGCGATGGGTTGAAAAGAAAGTTTAATATAGAAAAATATGTAGAAAAATATTCAAAATAAAAAGGAAAAGTAATCTGTTTGAACAACAATAGTATATAACACTTTAAAATTTAAGGAGGAGTTAAAATGAAAAAAATAAAGTTGATTTCATTATTAGCATTAAGTGTATTTATATTAGCATGTTCAGGTGAAAAAGAGGAAGCAAAACCAGCAACACCGACAACAACAGAATCAACAGCGATTCCAGGGGATAAAGTTCCTACTGATGAAAATGCACAAAAAATGACAGAGAAGCCATCTACAGAGAATGCAGTTCAAGAGGCAGTGACTGAAAATGCTGAAAATGCAACTAAATCAGCAGTTGAAACTGTTGAAAAAACAAGTGATAAAATTGGGGAAGAGTTAGATAAAGCTGGAGATAAAGCAAAAGAAAAAATAGATGAAGGTGTAGATGCAATAAAAGAAAAAGTTGCCAACTAATATAAAAGGAGTAGAATATCTACTCCTTTAATTTTTATTTAAAATCTCTTCTAATTTTTCATAAGTGAAATTAACGATTTCATTGCAACTAACATTTGATTTTTTCAAATCTACACAAAGTTCAGAATCAAACTTATTTTTAATCTCTTTTAATAAATCATTAGCCAAAGATCTAGCTTTATTCTCTTCTTGATAAGTTTCTCTACCTTTAAGATAACCAATAACAAGAACAGCAGCATTAACAGCACCACAAAGGCTGCCAATAGTTACTCCGGTTCCCATACCACTACCTAAAGCAACAGGAATTTCAGTATTGTTATTTTTATTAAATGAATCAATAATAGATTCAGCACAATTTAACTGTCCTTTAACATAAGTTACTTTTTTATTCATAAAACACTCCTTTAAAATAGAATACATAATTGATTATATTATCCAAAAGTACTGGTGTCAATGATTAGTATAAATAAAATAAATTTGAAAAATAGTTGATAAAGGAGTAAAGTATTATAAATTTATATCATAAGGGGGAAGTTATGGTATTAAGAAAATATAGATTAGCTGCGGTTTCAATTTTTAGAATTTTTACAGAAATTTTATATGAAATTTTAAAAAAATTCTCAATCTTTTATTATCTGTTATTTATTTTTGGGTTGTTATTTTCAATAAAAAATAATAGTATAACTAAAGAGGTTGTTATAGTTTCTACATTTTTTTTAATTTTTACATGGGGATACTGCAAGTTCTACAATAGATTACATAATTTTTTATATCGAATAGAATTAGAATTAACTTAAAGGAGAACTTAACAGTTCTCCTTTAAAATTTTTAATATGTGTAAGTAAAAGCTTTTTCAGTTAAAACTTTAATCTTAGAGTAATCAATATCTTCATCTTTAGACGAACAACCACCAGAAGAGCAACCTCCAGACGAACAACCACCTTTAGATGAACAACCTCCAGAAGAGCATCCACCACAAGAATTTTCTTCCTCTCCTTTTTCATAATCAGGATTTCTTTTAAGAAAATCATCATAACTCTCTAAATATCCTTGGTTTGTTAGAGAGATATATATTTCTTCAAGTTCAATAGAATCAATACCTAAATTTTTCATAATGGCACCATCACTATAAACCATTCCACTTTTTAAAAATTCTAAAACATTTTTTTCTATATTATTCATAAATTTAATCACCTCATTTGCTCGAATAACACATTTTAGCACAAAAAAAAAGAATTGTTAATTTTTTTGCAAGCATGGTATAATGGAGTAAAAGTCTATACTATATTGTTGGAGGATTAATGGAAGAAAAAGTTTTTGAAACAAAAAAAGAAATGGTTGAATATTCAATAAGAAATACTTATAGAAAGAAAATATGGTCGAAATTTACAAAGGCGATAAAAGACTTTGATTTAATACAAGATGGAGATAAAATAGCTGTGGGAGTATCAGGTGGAAAGGATAGTTTATTATTATCAAAATTATTTCAAGAATTAAAAAGAGATAAAAGTAAAAATTTTGAAGTAGCCTTTATATCAATGAATCCAGGATTTGGATCTATGGATTTAGAGCAATTTAAAATTAATTTAGAAGAGCTTGGAATTCCATGTGAAATATTTGATGCAAATGTTTGGGAAGTAGCTTTTGAGTCATCTCCTGATAGTCCTTGTTTTTTATGTGCAAAAATGAGAAGAGGAGTTCTTTACAGCAAGGTAGAGGAATTAGGATATAATAAATTAGCTTTAGGGCATCATTTTGATGATTTAGTAGAAACTACGTTAATAAATATGTTTTATGCAGGGACTACGAAAACAATGATTCCTAAAGTAAAATCAACAAGTGGAAGATTAGAGTTGATAAGACCACTAATTTATATAAAAGAAAATGATATTATAAATTTCACGAAAAAAAATGAAATTATGGCAATGGCTTGTGGATGTCCAATTGAATCTGGAAAAGTTGATTCAAAGAGAAAAGAGATTAAAAATTTATTGTCAACTTTAGAAAAAACAAATCCTCAGATAAAGCAAAGCATATTTAATTCGATGAAAAATATAAATTTAGATTACGTATTAGGATATGTATCTGAAGCAAAAAAAGGAGAGTAGTGTGTTAAAAATAGATGATATAAAAGAGTTAAATGGGTACACATTTCAATCTTTTACTTTTGAAGTTCAAGAAGATATTATTTTAATTAATAATTCAAAAGATGAAATAAAAATAGAAATAACGTATACTGAAAATAAAATAATAAAATTAATTGATAAAATTTATAAGCAAACAGGATTAAAAATAAATTTAAATAAATTAGATGATAGAGAAATTTTATCATTTATTCAAGATAAAGGATTTGAAAAAACATTATGGAGCCCAATAGGAAGAGCGATGCATGATTATAATATGATTGAAGAGGGCGATAGAATTGCTATTGGAATATCAGGAGGAAAAGATAGTTTAACAGTTTTAAATGCTTTAATAAGAATAAAAAAAATATCAGGAATAAATTTTGAATTATTTCCAATTCATATTCATCCAGTTGAAGAGGGTGGAAAATATGGTGATATAAAAGATTATTGTTCTAAATTAGGAGTAGAATTACAAGTAATAGAAACATCAATAGGTGAAAGTATTTTGACTAATGAAGATTTAAAAAATCCATGTTTTATGTGTGCAAGAGTAAGAAGAGGGCTTTTATATAAGGAGATGAAGAAACAAAATATAAATAAGTTGGTATTAGGTCATCATAAAGATGATATAATAGAAACATTTTTATTAAATGTTTTATATCAAGGAAATATGGGGGTAATGAAACCAGCTTATCATTCAGAGGAATATGGATTGAAAGTTATCAGACCCTTAGCATATGTAGAAGAAAAAGAAACAATTAGATACGCAAAGAAATTAGGGTTACCAATTTTACATAATGATTGTCCGTATGAAACAAGTGATAATTCAAAACGTTTAAAAGTAAAAAAGATGATAGAGGAACTATCTAAAGATAGTCCAAATATAAGAAGTGTAATGTTAAATAGTATAAAAGATCTATTTGTTTAAAGAAAACTTTGATTATTAAAGTTTTATCCTTGACAAATGTTATTTAGTGGAATATAATTCATATATAAATAACAGATAATACTAGGAGGTTTATTCTATGACGCCATTAGTTTTTGCAGAACAAAATAAAGAGTTTGTTATAAAAGAGATAAAAGGAAGAGATAAAGATAAGAATAGACTAACAGAAAAAGGATTTTGTATAGGTAATAAAATATGCTTACTAAGAGATGATCAAAGTAACTATATAGTAAAAATAAATGATACTAAATATGTTTTAAATTTTGGATTAGCAAATAAGATAATAATTGACAATGAATAATATTAAATCACAGTTTAATACTGTGATTTAAATTTTCAAAATATATTTTGAGTTTCAAAATATATTTATAACTAATAAGTTGGGAGGCTTGGAATGAAATTAACAGAGTTAAAAAGAGGAGAATCAGCTAAAATCGTCAAAATTGGGAAAATTGGCGAATTAAAAAAAAGGTTAGTTGATATGGGTGTAACGGCAGGAGAGATAATAAAACTTGAAAGAAATGCTCCGTTAGGAGACCCACAAGAATTTATTGTTAAATCAACAAATATCGCTATAAGGAAACAAGATGCACAAAATATTGAAATAGAGATAGATGGGTAGGAGATAAAGATGATAAAAATAGCATTTACAGGAAATCCAAATGTAGGAAAATCAGCATTAATAAATGCAATAGCTGGTTCAAATTTAAAAGTAGGAAACTGGGCAGGTGTAACAGTTGAAAAAAAAGAAGCCGAATTTGAATATAAAGGTGAAAAAATTCAATGTATTGACTTACCGGGAGTTTATAGTTTAAGTCCATATACTTTAGAAGAAACTATAACTAGAGATTTTATAATTAATGAAAAACCAGATGTTATAATTAATATAGTTGATTCTACAAATTTAGAGAGAAATTTATATTTAACAATGTTGTTAAAAGAGTTAGAAAAGCCTATGATTATGGCCCTGAATTTTTATGATGAATTTGAAAAGTTAAACTATAAATTAGATGTTAAAAAATTTGTAGATATGATTGAAATGGATGTGATAATGACATCTGCAACAAAAAGAACAGGAGTTCAAGAGTTACTTGATAAAGCATTAGTTATTGCAAAAGAATCTAAAGAAAATAAAAAGTATACACTACTATTTGATAAATGTTTAGAAGAAGCTATTGGAGAGGTAAAATGTAAAATAAATTGTGATGAGAAATTACAAAAAGCTTCTGAAAAATTTGGAATGGACTTTTTAGCAATAAAATTATTAGAGCAAGATAAGCATTTGTTAGAAATTTTAAAAACAGAATATAAATATGAAGAGGATAGCAGTATATTAAAAATTACAAAACAGCTTGAAGATGATCATGATGAGGATATTGAAACTATATTTGCAGAAGGAAGATATGGAACAGTTAAGGGAATATTAGCTAAAACATTTACAACTTCAATAAAATCTAGATTAGATTTTACAGATAAGGTTGATAGAGTTCTATTAAATAAATATTTAGGATTACCAATATTTTTCTTAATAATAGTTGGATTAATGGGGACTGTATTTAATGGGTCAGCTCCTTTAATAGACTGGGTTGATGGATTTGTAAATGATTATATTGGTAAATATGTGAGCATGTTGATAGATGAAAATACTCCAAATTGGTTAGCGTCATTAGTTATGGATGGAATTTTAGGAGGGGTAGGAGGAGTAGTTGTGTTTGTTCCTCTTATGCTATATTTATATTTCTTCTTAGCAATATTAGAGGAAAGTGGGTATATGTCTAGAGTTGCTTTTTTAATGGATAAAATAATGACAAAATTAGGATTAAATGGTAAAGCGTTTGTTCCTATGGTATTAGGATTTGGATGTACAGTTCCAGCGATTTATGCTACAAGAACTTTAGAAGATGAATCTTCAAGAAGGCTAACAGCAGCAATGGCACCATTTATGTCATGTGGTGCTAGACTTCCGGTATATGGGTTATTTACAGCAGCATTCTTTGGAGCCAAAGCTGGAATGGTTGTAATGTCATTATATGTATTAGGTATTGTTGTGGCTATTTTAACTGGATTAATTTTAAAGAATTTTGAAATGTTTAAGGCTGAGGGAAGAGCATTGCTGATAGAATTACCGCCGTATAGAGTGCCAAGTTTAAGAGTAATTGTAAAATCAACACTAACTAGAACTGGATCATATTTAAAAAAGGCTACGACAATTATAATGGGAATGTTAATGATTTTGTGGGCATTAACATATTTTCCAAATAATGGAGATACAGCAAACTCTTATATGGCTAAATTTGGAAAAACATTCCAAGGAGTTTTAAAGCCAACAGGATTTGCCGATAGATGGGAAACTGTTGCAGCAATCCCGCCAAGTTTAGCAGCAAAAGAGATTGTAGTAGGATTTATGGCTCAAGTATTAGTAGGAGATAAAGATGCTCAAGAAATTGAAGAGGAAGTAAATCATGAAACAACAACGTTCGTTGAAGATACGGTTGATCAATTAACAGGATTAGGAGTGGCAATTAAAGATTCAATAGTTGGAGTTGTTAGTTTAGATGTTAAAGGACTATTTAGTGTTCCTGATGAAGCAGAGATAGAGGAAGAGGGAAGTGGTGTTGTAGCAGCAACAAAAATGTTATGGACAGATGAGCTAGCTCCTTTAAGAGCATATTCATTTATGGTATTTATTTTATTAGTAGTTCCTTGTGTTGTAACATTAGGAGCTATAAAACAAGAATTTGGGTACAAATTTACAGGATTTATAATAGGAATGTTATTAGTGGTACCATATATTGTATCAACGCTTGTATTTCAAATTGGAAAGTTATTCTTTTAATTTTTCTGTTGAGGAGGAAGTATGAAAACTTTAATTTTAATAGGAATAGTTGCAGTAATCGGAGGGATAGCCTTAAAAAGTTTATATAAAATGTTAAAAGGTGAAAGTGGATGTAGCTGTTCAAAAGGAAAAAATGGAAATTGTAGTTTAAAAGATAAATGTAAACATTAATTTTAAATGAAAAAAAAGGAGTAATTCGTTGAATTACTCCTTTTTTCTTATTCGTCATCTCTTAACCAATGAACTTTTTCAGTTGAATTATCAGGTTCAATATCAACACTCATCATATTATAGATAAAATCATCTAAAGGACAAACTAAAACAGCCATAACAACATTATCAGGAAGTCCCATTCTAAAACTTTTTAACTTTTTTAAAAGTAAATCAACTTTAAAGCCAGAAACAATAAGATGAAAAACTGCTTCAGATCCAGGCCAAACATGGTTATTTAAGTGTCTAATTCCATGTTCCCAACTACCTTCAAGTTTTGACTGAATTGTATAATAATGAAAACCAATTGAATGTAAAAATGTTTGTAGATTATTTTTTTGAGAATCATTAATATATATAACTACTCTTTTCGTATTTTTTCTATCAACAACCATAAAAGACCGCCTCCTATAAAATATGATTAATACTTTATTACTATATTTTTTTAAAAAAATCAATATATGAATATGGTAAAAATTCTTACAGAATAAGAACATGTAAAAAAACAACTCATAACTAATAAATAAAAATTTAAAAAAAGTACACATTTTTATAAATCTATGTTATAATCTAATGAATGAATATAAATAATTTAAGGAAGTGAATATGGAAAAAATATTAACATTTAGAGATTTAGGTTTAACTGAAAAAACTTTAAAGCCTCTAGAAAAAAAAGGTTTTGAACAGCCAAGTCCAATACAGGCTTTAACTATACCCGCATTATTAAATGGAGAAAAGGACATAATTGGTCAAGCACAAACAGGAACAGGAAAAACTGCAGCGTTCTCTTTACCAATTCTTGAAAAAATAGAGAAAAGTACAGGACATGTACAAGCTATAATATTAGCGCCTACAAGAGAGTTAGCAGTTCAAGTAGCTGAAGAGATGAACTCACTAGCACACGGAAGAAAATTAAAAATAATTCCAGTTTATGGAGGACAATCATTAGAGCAACAAAAAAGACAACTAAACAAGGGTGTTGATATTGTTGTAGGTACTCCAGGAAGAGTAATGGATTTAATGAACAGACAAGTTTTAAAATTAAATAACATTGATTATTTCATATTAGACGAAGCAGATGAGATGTTAAATATGGGATTCGTTGAGGATATTGAGCATATCTTAACTCAAACTAACGAAGATAAAAGAATGTTATTTTTCTCAGCAACTATGCCAGCAGAAATTTTAAAAATAGCAAAATCTCATATGAGAGAGCACGAAGTATTAGCAGTTAAGAAAAAAGAATTAACAACAAACCTAACAGAGCAAATTTACTTTGAAGTAAAAGAGAAAGATAAATTTGAGGCTTTATGCAGAATAATTGATATCGAGTTAGATTTCTATGGAATTGTTTTCTGTAGAACTAAAAATGATGTAAATGAACTTGTAGGAAAATTACAAGATAGAGGGTATGATGTTGAAGGATTACATGGAGATATCAGTCAAAATCATAGAGAAGTTACTTTAAGAAGATTTAAAAATAAAAACTTAAATATTCTTATTGCAACAGACGTAGCAGCAAGAGGTATAGATGTAAATGATTTAACTCATGTTATAAACTATGCAATTCCTCAAGAAGCAGAAAGCTATGTACATAGAATTGGAAGAACAGGAAGAGCTGGTAAGCAAGGTACAGCAATAACATTTATAACTCCATCTGAGTATAGAAAGTTACTTCAAATCCAAAGAATAACAAAAACAGAGATTAAAAAAGAGCAAGTTCCAGGAGTAAAGGATGTAATCTTAGCTAAGAAAACTAGATTATTCGATAGTGTTAAGAACATTATATCAAATGGAGATGCAGAGTCTTACTATGATATGGCAAAAGAGTTATTAACTCAAGAGACAACTCCAATTGAAGTTATAGCAGCTATATTAAAGAATTTCTATGATGAGGAATTAGAAGAAACAAACTACTCTGATATAGAGAGTGTTTCACTTGATAAAACAGGAAAGACAAGACTATTTATAGCTCTTGGTAAGAAAGATAAAATGACTCCTAGAAAATTAGTTGACTTAATATCTAAAAAGACTAAAGTTCACGAATCAAAATTAAAAGGTGTAGAAGTATATGAGAACTTCTCATTTGTTTCTGTTCCATTTGTTGAGGCTGAAACAATAGTTGATATTTTCCAAAAAGATAGAAAAGGAAAGAAACCTTTAATCGAAAAGGCAAAACAATCAAGAAAGTAATTGAATAAAAATAAAAAAGCTGTAACTAGGGAAACCAAAGTACAGCTTTTTTCAACATAAAAATGGGAGAGTGTTATGAAAAAGAAAATCTTAATATTGTTATTTTTGATAATAACAATACCAGTGGCTCTTTTTAAATTTTATTCAATAAAAATAGAGGAAAAAAGAGATTATAAAGTTCAAGTTAATCTAAAACAAGGTACAAGTTTAACTAGCGTTTTTAATAAATTAGGAATTGATAAATCAATGATTTTTAAAATATTTTTAAAATATGAAAAAAATTCAGGTAAAAATATAAAAGCTGGATTTTATGAGTTTGATGGAAAATATTCATATAAAGATATACTTCAAATGATGGAAGAGGGGAGAGTTAAGTATACTATTTTGACAATTCCAGAGGGATATTCAATAAAAGAGATAGGTAAATTACTTCAAGATAGAGGTATTGGAACAGAGGAAGGATTAAAAAAAGCTTTAGAAAATATAAAAGATTTCCCATATTTAACGCCAAATGGGAACTATGAAGGGTATTTATATCCTGAAACTTACTATCTTTCAGTAGATACTAATGAAAGTGAGGTAGTAAAAGCAATGATAGGGGAATTTTTAAAAAAATTTCCTCCAGAAAAATATCCTGATAAGAAAAAATTTTATCAGGAGTTAATTATGGCATCAATTATTGAAAGAGAAGCACAGTTAAAAGATGAAAAACCTTTAATGTCATCAGTTTTTTATAATCGTTTAAAAAAAGGTATGAACTTAGGTTCTGATGCAACAGTAAACTATATATATGATTATACTAAAAGAAGAATGTATTATAAAGATTTGAAAATAGATTCTCCATATAATACATATATGTATAAAGGATTACCACCAGGACCAATATCTAATCCAGATTATAACTCTGTCATGGCAGCGATAAATCCAGCTGAGACAGATTATTTGTTTTTTGTGGTAACTAGCAATGGAAAACATACATTTACAAAAACATATAAGGAACATTTAGAGGTTCAGAAAAAAAGTAATAAGTAGTTAGGAGAGGTATATAAATTATGGAGAAAGTAGTTTTAGTTGGAATAAATAGTCAATTTATTCACACAAATTTAGCAATTAGATATTTAAAAAATTATGTTGAAAAATATAGTAGCTTAAACATAGAGTTGTATGAAAGCAACATAAATAATCAAATTCAAAGTATAATAACAGATCTTTTTAGATTAAAGGGAGATCACTATATCTTTTCAACGTATATTTGGAATAAGGAATATGTTTTTAGTATTATAAAAGAACTAAAAAAGATAATGCCTCATATAACAATAACTCTCGGAGGACCAGAAGTTAGTTATAACGCAAAAGAATCACTAATAGAAAATAAATGCATTGATTTTGTTTTAGTAGGAGAGGGAGAAAGAGTACTTTTAAATTTTTTAACTAATGAAGATAAGAATCAAAAAGGAGTAGCTTTTTTAAAGTCTGGAGAGTTTATGTATTTGGGTGATGAATTTCCAATAGAAAATTTGGATACAATACCATTTCCATATAATGATGAAGAATTGAAAGAAAATATAAAAATTTTATATTATGAATCAAGTAGAGGATGTCCTTTTAGTTGTTCATATTGTTTATCATCGATAGATAAAGGTGTTAGATATTTATCTCTAGAAAGAGTAAAAAGTGACTTGAAAAGATTTTTAGATTCAGGAGTAGAATTAGTAAAATTTGTAGATAGAACTTATAATTTAAGAAAAGATAGATATTTAGGAATTTGGGAATATCTGTTAGAAAATTATAAAGAGGGAGTGACATTTCATTTTGAAATAAATGCTAATATTTTTGATGAGGAAATAATCGCTTTTTTAAAGAAAGTTCCCGATGGGTATTTTCAATTTGAAGTAGGTGTCCAAAGTATCAATAAAGAAACGATGGATAGTATAAATAGAAGAAATCTACTAGAAAGATTAAGAAATAATATTAAAGCGATATCTAAAAATATTCATTTACACGTGGATCTAATAGCAGGGTTACCATATGATACATATGATACATTTAAAGATTCATTTGATTATGTATATGATTTAGATGCTGAAATGATTCAGCTTGGGTTCTTAAAAATTTTAAGTGGAACAAAAATAGCTGGAGAAATAGAGAAGTATGATTATAAATACATAGAATTTCCACCGTATGAAGTATTATCTAATTGTTTTATAAAATATGAAGAGTTGGTAAAATTAAAAAATGTTGAAAAAATGTTGGACTATTATTATAACTCTGAGAAATTTAAGTACTCGGTAAAGTTTATAATAGAAAATTATTATAAAAGACCTTTTGACTTTTTTGAAGATATTTCAAATTACTATGATGAACAAAAAATATTAGGATTAGGTCATAAAGTTGTAACTATTTTTAATAATTTAGTTAAATTTTTTGAAGAGAAAAATTTTCAAGGAAAAAATATTTTTATAGAGTATTTAAAATTAGATTATTTACTTTTAGGAAAGCCAGGGGTATATCCTGAATGGTTTATTTCTAATAAAGATAAAGAAAAATATAATAATATAATAATTGAAAAAGATTTTATATCTTCAAGAGAGGGGTATAAAAAGACTGAGTTTGAAAAGTTTAATTATGACGTATTAAATAACAAAAACGGAGAGATTGAAATATTTTTTAACTATACAAAGAAAAAAACAATTTTAGAAACTTTTTAGTTAAAAATAAGAGGTAAAAAGAGTTTTAAAAAGAGGCTCTATATGGTATAATTCTATAAAATACTGTTTTAAAGGAAAAAATTATGTTAAAAAAAATTTTGAAAAAAATAAAAGATGAAAAATTAATAGAAGAGGGTGACAAAATAGTTCTTGGTTTTTCAGGAGGCCCAGATTCAGTATTTTTATTAGAAGCTCTGAATTATGCTAGAAAAGAGATAAATTTTGAGTTTGTTTTAGCTCATGTTAATCATTTGTTGAGAGGAGAGAATTCAGACACAGATGAGAAATTTAGTATTGAATGTAGTGAGAGATTAAATATACCAATTTTTGTAAAAAGAGCTTCAATAGAAGAGATTGCTAAAGAAAATAATATAGGCTTAGAAGAAGCAGGAAGATTTATTAGATATGAATTTTTTGAGGATATATTAAAAAAAACTTCAAGTAATAAAATAGCAATAGCTCACAATTTAGACGATCAAATCGAAACATTTCTATTTAGACTTATTAGAGGTTCATCTTTAGAAGGTTTAGAAGGAATTCCAAATAGAGAAAATATTATTAGACCAATTAATGAGGTTTATAAAAGTAATATTTTAGAATTCTTAGATGAAAATAAAATTAAATATAGAATAGATGAAACTAATTTTGAAAATGATTTTACAAGAAATAGTATAAGATTAGATTTGATACCTTGGATTGAAAAAAGATACAATAACAATTTTAAAGATAAAATTTTTAATTTGATTTCAGAGATTAAAGAAGTAAATAAAATTCTAGAAATTGATTTAAAAAAATATGAAGAGTTTAGAGATAATAGATGGTCTTTAAATATAGATTTAATTGAATTAGAAGAAAATTATATTCAAAGAAAGATAATCAATGAATATTTAAAAAAATATAATTTAGAAGGTTCAAGAGAAAAAATAGGAAACATTATAAAATTATTGAATAGTAATGGAAGTAAGATAATAAAATTAGAAAAAGGTTTTATATTGAAAAAACAATATAAAAATATTTGGATAGAAAAGGAAAAGAAAGATAAATTAAAAAAAGTTAATAAATTAGTTACAGAAAAAATACCGTTTAAAATCATTTTTAATAGCTATATTGTAGAAGCTATGGAGGATAATAAAAGTTTTGGTAAAAATGAATTTTTAACAAATTTAAAAATAGGTGACACTATAGAGATTAGAATGAGAAAGGATGGGGATAAAATAAGACCTTTAGGAATGGAGTCGTATAAAAAATTAAAAGATGTTTTTATAAATGAGAAAGTTCCAAAAGATGTAAGGGGAGAAATACCATTAATATTGAAAGACGATGAAATCGTTTGGGCTTCAGGCGTAAAAAAGAGTGAGAGTTTTAAGGGTGAAGAAAATAAAAAGGGAATTAAGCTAATCATAAGGAGGCAAGATGAAGAATAGAGAAGATAATGAAAAAATGGCATTGTATAACTTCATTGAAGAGGAGCCAAAAAAAGATGAAAGCGACGATGATGAAGCTGAGAAAAACAATGACAAAAAATCAAATGAGGAAAAAGAGAAAGAAGAGTTAGAGGAAAGAAAAAGAAAAATTAAAGAAAAATTAAAAGAGGGTATAGATAAAGGAAAACAAGATAAAGATTCAAATGACTCAAGAGAGTTAGGTGGAAGATTTAATTTAAAAGGATTTGTGATGTTATTGTTTATAGTAACAATAATTTTATCTCTTCCGACAATGTTTTCTAAATCAGATTCAACAAATGTAAAAACAATAAGTTATACAGATTTTTTACAAGATGTAAAAGATAACAAGTTAGTTAGAGTAGACGAAAGAGAAGGGTATATATATGGATATACTGCTGAAAAGGATGCATCTGCGGTAAAAGCTAGAATGATAACAGATAGACTTGGAGGAGATTTACAACTAGTTGATTTAATAGAGAATAAAAATATTCAAATACAATCTTTACCACCACAAGAGTTACCATTTTTATTAAATATGCTAGCATCTTGGTTCCCAATGTTACTATTAATTGGAATTTGGATTTTTATGCTTAATAAAATGAACAAAGGAAGTGGTGGAGGACCACAAGTTTTCAATATGGGTAAATCTAAAGCTAAAGAAAATGGAGAAAATGTATCTCAAGTTACTTTTGCTGATGTAGCTGGAATAGATGAGGCAAAAGTTGAATTAGAGGAAATTGTTCAATTTTTAAAAGAGCCTGATAAATTTAAAAATTTAGGTGCTAAAATTCCAAAAGGAGTTTTATTATTAGGTGCTCCTGGAACTGGTAAAACACTTTTAGCTAAAGCTGTAGCTGGTGAGGCTGGAGTTCCATTCTTTAGTATGTCAGGATCAGAATTCGTAGAAATGTTTGTTGGAGTTGGAGCTTCAAGAGTTAGGGATTTATTTTCTAAAGCTAGAAAAAACTCTCCATGTATAATTTTTATAGATGAGATTGATGCAGTGGGTAGAAAAAGAGGAAGTGGTCAAGGTGGAGGAAACGACGAGAGAGAGCAAACACTTAACCAACTTTTAGTAGAGATGGATGGATTTGGAAGCGACGAAACAATAATAGTATTAGCTGCAACAAATAGACCTGAAATATTAGATAAAGCTTTAATGAGACCGGGAAGATTTGATAGACAAGTAGTAGTTGATAGACCTGACATAAAAGGTAGAGAGGCTATTTTAAAAGTTCATTCAAGAAATAAAAAGTTTGCACCAGATGTAGATTTTGATGTAATAGCAAGAAAAACACCAGGATTTGTGGGAGCAGATATTGCTAACATGTTAAACGAAGCGGCTATATTAGCTGCAAGAGCTGGTAGAGATGAAATAAATATGTCTGACTTAGAAGAAGCTTCTGAAAAAGTTACAATAGGACCAGAGAGAAAGTCAAGAATGGCAGTTCAAAAAGAAAGAATTATAGTTGCATATCACGAAGTTGGTCATGCGATGACTCAAAGATTATCTCCACATACAGAGCCAGTTCATAAAGTTACAATAATTCCTAGAGGAATGGCTGCTCTTGGATATACGATGACTCTTCCAACAGAGGATAGATATTTAAAATCTAAAAATGAATTTTTATCTGAGCTTGTAACACTTTTAGGAGGAAGAGCATCAGAAGAGGTTGTATTTGGTGATATAACTACAGGTGCTAGTAATGATATAGAAAGAGCTACAGCAATAGCCCATGCTATGGTAACTAAATATGGTATGAGTGATAAATTTGGACCAATAATGTTAGATGCTACTCGTGATGGAGATATGTTCCAACAAAAACTATATGGAGAAACAACTTCAAAAGAGATAGATGATGAAATAAGAAGATTAGTAACTACAGCTTATAATAGAGCAAAAGAGATTTTAACTGAAAATAGAGAAACATTAGAAACTATAACTCAAGCATTGTTAAGATTAGAAACTATAACAGGTGAAGAATTAGATGAGATGTTAAAAGGAAAAACTGTTGAAAGATTAGAAGAAGAAAACAGAATAGAAGAAAAATTAGCAGATTTAAAAGAAGAGGAAAATAAGCTAAGAGAAGAATTGAAACAAAAAGCATCTCAATCAGTTTTAGAGGATCAAAAAGAGGATAAGACAGAAAATTAGACTTTACTAAAATAAGATATTGTGTTATAATAATAACAATCTATGCTAGGATTTACGATTAAGCCCCGTAAACCTTGGCTTAGATATTAAATATTCAGGAGGAAATAAAATGGCTATAAACAAAGCAGAAATCATCAGCGCTTACGGAAAAGACGGGAAAGATACAGGATCTACAGAGGTTCAAATCGCTATCTTAACTGCACAAATCAACCACTTAACTAATCACTTAAGAACTCACAAGAAGGACTTCCACTCAAGATTAGGATTATTAAAAATGGTTGGAAAAAGAAAGAGACTTTTAAGCTACTTAATGAGCAAAGATATCGAAGGATACAGAGCTCTTATTGCTAAATTAGGAATCAGAAAGTAATATTAAAACGAGGAAGTCTTCCTCGTTTTTTTTTATAAAATAAAAAGGGGAGAGTGTATGAAAAATTTTTTTTTATTATTTTTAATAATATTTTCCACTGGAATATTAGCTCAAGAGATAGAGAATAATGAGAAACAAACGCAAGAAGAGTATATAAAAGGAAAAATTTTATATTTAGAGAGTACAAAAAAAAGTGGGTATAATGGACAGGACGGAATAAAAGAGATTGAAGAATATAGAGTAAGAATATTAGAAGGTGAAGATAAAAATAAAGAGATTTTAATTCAATCACCAGTTTATTTAGAGAAAGCTTATAATATTTTTATAAGAGAGAATGAAAATGTAGTGTTGTACAAAGAGCCTGGAGAATTAGGTGATAATACATACTATATAGTAGATATTGATAAAAGAGACTCTATATTTTTAATAGTAGGTATATTTGTATTGTTGACAGTTGTGATTGCCAGATACAAAGGAATAAAGGCGATTTTATCCTTAGTAATCGTAGTAGGGATAATATATAATATTTTTCTACCAATGATATCAAATGGCTATTCACCGATTTTGATTTCAACCTTATGTGCTTTATTGTGTTCAACAATTACAATATTTTTGACAACAGGATTCTCTCAAAAAGGATTGGTAGCAATATTAGGAGCAGTTTCAGGAGTAGTAATAGCAGGAATAGTATCAATGTATTTTTCATATAAAATGGCTATGACAGGTTTTGTTTCAGTAGAGGCATTAAATTATTCAACATTACTTCAGGGAATAAAAATTAGAGAAATAATATCAGCTGGAGTTATCTTAGGAAGTATGGGTGCAGTAATGGATGTATCTATGTCAATATCTTCAGCCCTTACAGAATTAAGAAAGAGAAGCGCTGACATAGCAAAAAAAGACATTTTTGAATCTGGAATGAGAATAGGTGAAGATATTATAGGAACAATGGTAAATACGCTAATATTAGCATATATAGGAAGTGGAATATTATCAACTTTATTCATATATTTACAAAAAGAACAATTTCCTTTAATTAGAATTTTAAATTTTGAATCAGTAGCAGCTGATATTATAAGAGCTTTTGCAGGAAGTATAGGAATTTTAGTTGCAGTGCCAATAACTTCATATCTATGTTGTATTATATTTACAAAAAAAAATAGCTGAATTTCAGCTATTTTTTATTGTTCTGTAGGAATAAAGTGATTAACTACATTATCCCATAAATTTTCTTTTTTTAAAATATATTCTATAAATTCTCTAACAGCTCCATCTCCACCGTTTTTAGTTGAAATAAAATCAGAAATATTAAGAATTTCTTCAACTGAATCTTTAGGAGCTCCTGTTAGTTTACATTTTTTCATAACTGCCAAATCAATTAGATCATCACCCATATAAGCAACATTATCATAAGAAATAGAATATTTTTCTAATATTAAATCAAGAGTTGCTATTTTATTTTTAATTCCTTGATGAATCTCTTTTATTCCAAGTTCTTGACAACGTTTAGTAACTATTTGAGATGTTTTTCCTGTAATGATAGCAATCTCTTTACCTTGAGAAATAGCTTGAGTAATTCCTAATCCATCTTTAACATTAAAAGCTTTCATTTCATCACCAAGATTTGTTACATAAAGCTTACCATCAGTAAGAGTTCCGTCAACATCTAAAACAATAAGTTTAATCATAAAGCCTCCTCAAAAATAAAAAATAAAACTGGGGATGTCCCCAGTTTTACTTTAATAGCATCGATTATAAAGCGTTAACTTTTGCAGCTAATCTAGCTTTTCTTCTAGATGCTGTATTCTTTTTCATAATTCCTTTGCTTACAGCTTTATCTAACTCTTTATAAGCTACTGATAAAGCAGCGTTTGCAGCTTCAACCTCTTTAGTTTCTACTGCTACTAAAACTCTCTTAAGCATTGTTTTTACTCTAGATTTTACAGCTTGATTTCTCTCTCTGTTTCTCTCTGCTACTAAAACTCTCTTTTTTGCTGATTTTGAATGTGCCAAATCAAAAACCTCCCTTTAATTTTAAATAAAATTTTCATTACATAGTAACATAAATAACGCTTTATGTCAATATGAATATCGTACGAAGTACAAGTATTTTAATTTGACAGGTAAGCATAAAAAGAGACACAATATTTACAATGGACCTAAAATATTCTAACATATTTATTAGGAAAAAAGAAGATAAATAAAAAAATAATTTATATTTTCTCAAAAAAAGAGTATTATATTATAGTGAGAATATAATAAACAAAGAAAGGATAAGAATGAATATAGAAGATAAAATATCTTTAGAAGCTAGAGATAAAATGAGGCTAGAGATAGAAAAAGTCGATGGTAACGAAGTATTCTTCAGAGGAATCCCAGATGAGGAAGGAGTAGTAACAGAAGTTGAAGTATTAGCGAGGGGAAATAAATACTCAGTACCTGCTATATTAAAAGGTATGAGAAAAGGTGAGGTAATAATACATAATCATCCATCAGGCCATTTATATCCTTCAGATCCAGATGTAGAGATTGCAGCTATATATTCAAATAAATTAGATGGTGCATCTTATATCATAAATAATAATGTATCAGATATATATATTATAG
>NZ_CAMQXC010000030.1 GCF_947038635.1 uncultured Cetobacterium sp.
AAAGAATATAGCTAAGTGCTGTTTCAGAGTTACCTCCCATTCCACCTATCAAAGTTTTCATAGTTTCGTTTATACCTATTCCTGAAGTTGCCCCTGCTACCAAAGCTGCCACTAATATTGCTAGAATTACATTTAATTTTAATAAACTTAGTACAATCATAGTAGTAACTGATAATATCACTGGATTAAAAATCATATGGCCCTCCCTTTACTTTTTTATTTTCTTAAGTGGTACTTATATTACCTCACAGACATTTTGAAGTCAATAGCTATATATAAATTTATTTAGATTAATAATTTAAAAAAAGCCATAAAATTAATCAAAAAAAATTAATTTTATGGCTTTTTATTTTTATCAATATTTTTTATTTAAAAATCTCTAAGGCTTTATCTAAAATTCCAGTTACTTCAGCTATAACTAACCCATAATTTGTTATTGGAACATTTCGTGACATTGATTCATCTATTCTACTCTGCATATGTTTTTTATTTATCATACAAGCTCCACAGTGAATAACTAAAGCATATTTTGATAAATCTTCAGGAAAATCTTTTCCTCCTACAAAAATAAATTCAATCTCTTTTCCAGCATAACTTTTTACAAGTTTTGGAATTTTTACTCTGCCAATATCTTCATGAGAAGTATTATGAGTGCAAGTTTCTGCAATTAATACTTTATCTCCATGATTTAAAGATTTAAGTTTTTTTACACCTCTAACCAAATCATTTAAATCTCCTTTTTGTCTAGCAAAAAGTATTGAAAAACTTGTCAATTTAGCTCTATTATTTAAAATCTTATCAACATTTTTAAAAGCTTGAGAATCTGTTACAACTAAATCAATATCTTTAATATCCTCTAAAGCACTTTCTAATTCAGTATCTCTTACTACATAGTTTTTTATTCCATGGTCAAGACACTCTCTTATAAGTTGAACTTGAGGTAGTATCAGTCTCCCTTTAGGAGCTTCTGAATCTACAGGTACTACCATTAAAACTTTTCCATTATAAGGAACTAAATCTCCTAAAAGTTTTGGTTCCTCTTTTTCTTTAGTTATCTCTTTTAAAATATTTTCTTTTAACATTAAAATAGAATCTCTATTTTTTGTTGAAGCAAATATTGCTCTTGGAAATATCTTTTTTATAACATCTTTTTCATTTTCAGTTAAAAGATCATCTTTATTTATAACAAATAAAAATGGTATATTGTACTTCTTAAATTGAATTTCCTGATCTTTATAAAATGCCATATCAATTTTTGTTGCATCCATAACTAAAATAGCAAAATCAGTTCGTTTTAATTCTTCTAAAGTTTTTTTCACTCTTAACTTTCCAAGCGGTGTGTTATCCTCTAGTCCAGCAGTATCTATGAACAATACTGGTCCAAATGGTAAAAACTCCATAGCTTTTACTACAGAATCGGTTGTAGTTCCTTCAATTTCTGAAACTATCGCTATATTTTGCTCTGTAATAGCATTTAAAAGAGATGATTTTCCAGAGTTAGTTTTTCCAAAAATCCCTATATGTAATCTATTTGAATTTGGGGTATTTTTCATAAGTTCCTCCTAAAGATACAAATCTCTCTCTCCATTTTTTATTTTTTCTAATTTTTCTAAAGTCAACAATTTAATATCTTCTCTTTTTATATTCTCTATTTCTCTTGCTATAACTTTTTTAACTTTTTCTGTTAGTTCTAAATCTCCATAATCCATAGCATACTCCATTAAAGTCAATAATGCATTTGGTGAGCAGACATTTTGAATATTTCCACTTTTAGCTAATTGCATAAATCTGTCACCTGTTCTTCCCATTCTATAACATGCTGTGCAATAACTTGGTATGCAATCTTGATCTAAAAGTTCTTTTAAGACCTCTAAAGGTGTTCTATGATCAGCTAATTCAAATTGTGTTTGAGTTTTTCCCTCTTCTCTATCTGTATATCCTCCAACATCAGCAGAAGAACCTGCACTTATTTGAGAAATTCCATATTTTATTAACTCTCTTCTTAACTCAGCTGTTTCTCTTGTTGAAAGAATCATTCCAGTAAACGGAACAGCTAATCTTATTATTGCCACAATATTTCTAAATGTATCATCATCTATTTGGTGAGGATATTCATCTAAGCTCATTCCTTCGGCTTTTTTTATTCTTGGTACAGATATCGTATGGAATCCTACTCCATAATATTTTTCTAAATATTCGTTATGTATCATTAGTGCTATAATTTCATATTTATAATCTGCCAATCCAAAAAGGACTCCTGCACCAACATCATCTATTCCTCCTTCCATTGCTCTATTGAAAGCAGTTAAATGATATTCATAGTCTCCTTTTAAAGATTTAGGATGAACTTTTTCATAAGTTGGTTTGTGATATGTTTCTTGAAATAGAATATACGTCCCTATTTCAGCATCTTTTAGTTTTTTATAATTTTCAACTGTTGTCGCTGCAATATTTACATTTATTCTTCTTATAGAACCATTTTCAAATTTAGTTGTATAAACTGCATCTATTGCTTCTAGCACATAATCAATTGGAACGTTTACTGGGTCTTCTCCTAATTCTAAGGCAAGTCTTTTATGTCCCATTTTTTCTAATAATTTAACTTCATTTTGAATTTGTTCTCTAGTTAATTTTTTTCTTGGAAATTTATTATCTCTTTTATATCCACAGTATGTGCAGTTATTTACACAGTAATCACTTACATAAAGAGGAGCAAAAACAACTATTCTATTTCCATAAATTGATTTTTTTAACTCTCCTGCGATTTCATAAAGTCTTTTCTTTTGATTTTCATCTTTTATTTGTAAAAGAGATGCAACCTCTTTATGTGTTAATCCCTCTTTATTACTAGCTTTATCTAATATTCTATCTATCTCTTTATAATCCGTTATTTTAGATTCTTCTAATAGCTTTTCTATATACTCTTGATCAATAAAATTTATTTTCTTTTCCATCTGACATTATCTCCTCTTGTTAATATTGGTTGAAAACCAGCTTCTAAAATGCTATTTTCAATCTTTAGTTTCTCTTCTGCCGATTCTTTGCCCAAAAATACCTTTCCATTGTATAAAGCATATTTTTTTCTGCATTCCATTGGAGAAAGATTTGGCATAATTACATTGGCTCCTGCTTTAAAACCTTTTTCTCTTCCCTTAGGGTCTATTGTTCCTAAGGCAGTTGTTGCTGGTAATAATACATCTGGTAAAAGAAGTCTTATTATTGCAAGTAAAGTAATTGTATCGTAAGCAGTTCCTCCTTTTTCATTTTTTAAAGGAGTATCCTCATGTGGAATAAACGGTCCAATTCCTACCATATGTGGCCTAAGTTTTTTTAAAAAAATTAAATCTTTGGCATAATCTGTTAATTTTAATCCTGGTAGTCCTATCAAAAAACCACTTCCTACTTGATATCCAATTTCTTTTAGAGACTCTAAACATTTTTTTCTATTATCCAAAGACATATTCGGATGAAGCTCTTCATAAAGTTTCTCATTTACTGTTTCATGTCTTAACAAGTATCTGTCTGCTCCTGCTTTGTATAATCTTTTAAATGACTCTTCTCCTCTTTCTCCAAGGGAAAGAGTAATAGCTATATCTGAGTACTCATTTTTTAAAGTTTTTATTATACTTTCTAAAAGTTCATCAGAAAAATAACTATCTTCTCCACCTTGGAAAACAAAAGTTCTGTATCCAAGTAAATATCCTCTATGGCAGCATTCTAAAATTTCATCTTTAGATAATCTGTATCTATTAGCTTTTTTATTAGAAGCTCTAATACCACAATAAAAACAATCACATTTACATATATTAGAAATTTCTATTAATCCTCTAAAAAAAACAGTATTTCCATAATAATGTTTTCTTACTTCATATGCTTTATCTATTAAATAATCTCTATCTTCTTCTGTTAGATTAGTAAGTAACATTTCTAACTCTTCTTGTGATAAATCATTTTCTATAGATAATTTATCTATTAAATACCTCATCCTTCACCTCCAAAAGTATATAACACACCAATTATATACCCTTTTTGTCCAGAAAGACAAGTTTATTTTTACTTTTTATAATAATGGAATATTTTTAGCTTTACACTCTTCTATTACTTCTTGTGGCCATAAAGAAGCTTGAACTTCACCTATATGTAATTTATCTAAAAAGAATAGACATAATCTAGATTGACCAATTCCACCACCAATTGTATATGGTAATTCTCCTGCTAAAAGTTTTTTATGAAACTCTAACTCTTTTCTTCCTTCTGCTCCTGCTATCTTTAACTGTTTAGCTAATGATTCTTCTGATACACGAATTCCCATTGATGATAACTCTAAACCTATTTTTAATGGTTCATAGTATACAATAATATCTCCGTTTAAATCCCAATCATCATAATCTGGTGCTCTTCCATCATGCTTTTCTCCTGATTCTAAAACTTTTCCTATTTCACTTATAAATATTGCTCCATATCTTTTTGCATGTTCATGTTCTCTCTCTTTTGGAGTTAATTCTGGATAAAGTTTTTCTAACTCTTGAGACGTTATAAATGTTATCTCTTCAGGTAATTTCTTTGAAAGTTGAGGATATATATTTCTAATATAACTTTCTGTATCTTTTAATGAACTATATATTTTTTTTACAGTTTCTTGTAAAGTTTCAGTTGTTCTATCATCCTTTTCTAAAACTTTTTCCCAATCCCATTGATCTACATAATATGAGTGAATTGGGCTTAAATCTTCATCTCTTCTAATTGCATTCATATCTGTATAAAGACCTTTTCCAAAGTCAAAACCATATTTATGAAGAGCCATTCTTTTCCATTTTGCTAGAGAATGGACTATCACTGCATCTTGTTTGCACTTTGTATCAAAAGCTACTGCTCTTTCGATACCGTTTAAATCATCATTTAAACCACTTTCAGGTGTTACGAATAACGGAGCTGAAACTCTTGTTAAATCAAGTTTTTTAGCTAAGTCTCTTTCAAAGAAATCCTTTACTTCTTTAATTGCAATCTCTGTTTCCATAATATCTAACTTTGTCTTATACATAATACTACCTCCAATTTTTTTATAAAAATAAAAAACTCTTAACATCTCCATTAGCGGAAATAGTTAAGAGTTCTAATTTAATATCATATAATACACCTATTAAAAGATGCACCTAAATAAATTTACTTCAAACAAATAAACCTATCTAATTAAATTTAAATTCTTTTTATTTCGAGATAACGGAAATTATTCATCACAAATTTCAATAAATTATTATTGTTATTATTGTTATTATTATTACAATTATAATTATTATTATTGAAATTTATAGACATAACTTCCTCCTCTTTTTAAAAATTTATTTTTATTATTGGACTAATAATAAAACTTTTTTGTAAAATTGTCAAGTTTTTTTTATAAAATTTCTACATCTGCTGAAACTTTATAGATAACATCTTTTCTTTCTACAAATATTTCAGTTTTATTTTTTAAGTTTTCTTCTGTTTTTATTTTCAATAGTAACTCTCTCGATGGATTTATAGCTCTTGGGTGTCCTACAAGATTAAGCATACTATAATCACCATTAGTATCTCCATATGCATAACTTTCTGATAAATCAATATCGTATTTTTCACAAAAATTATTTATTGCTATCATTTTATTTTTTGAATCCCACATTGGAGAAATATCTCCTGAAAGCTTTCCATCTTCAAAATGATATATCGATCCACAATAATCATCTGCTCCCCATTTTTTAGCCATTCTTGAAACTAAAAAGTCTGGACTTCCAGAAATAAAAATTACTTTATGCCCCTGCTCCTTATGCCATTTTATCATATCTCTTGTAAATTTATATACTCTATTTCCTTTCAACTCTAACACTTGATCTGAAATAAAGTCATTATATTGAAGAGATAATCCTTTTATAGCATCGACATATGTAGTAGTTATCTCTTCTAGATATTTATCATAATCTCCTACTCTTTCATCCCATTTTTTAAAAGCATCTTTTACCTTTAACTCATATTCTCTAATATCAAGTAATTCATACTTTATAAGTTTTTTAAAATGCTCTGTTAATAGTGAGTTTCTATAAATTGTTCCATCAATATCAAAAAATGCTGCTTTCATAATTTTATACCTCCTATGAGTTTATTATTACAACTCTTTTACTGTTTCCGCAATCCATTTACAGAATCTCTCTCCTGTTTGATTTGCTATTTCTACAACCTCTTCATGTGAATGTGGTTTAGTAGCTATTCCTGTAGCCATATTAGTTATACAAGATATTCCTAATATTTTAATTCCTAAGTAATTAGCCACTATTGATTCTGGAACTGTAGACATTCCAACTGCTGATGCTCCCATTGTCATCATCATTTTTACTTCTGCCGCTGTTTCATATGTTGGACCTGAAGATCCTAAGTATACTCCCTCTTCAAATTCAATATTAAGTTTATTAGCTACATTTTTAGCTTTTTCAATTAAAGCTTTACTATATGTTTCAGACATATCTGGGAATCTTGGTCCAAATCTTTCATCATTTGATCCAATTAATGGATTTGTTCCAAAAAAGTTTATATGATCATTAATTATCATTAACGTTCCTGGTTTAAAATCTCTATTTGCTCCACCAGCTGCATTACTTACAATCATTGTCTCTATTCCAAATTTTTTAAACACATATTGAGGGTATGTAACCTCTTTCATATTATACCCTTCATAGTAGTGAAATCTTCCTTTCATTACTAAAACTTCAACATTATTTATTGTACCAAAAACTAATTCCCCTGCATGTCCCGCAACTGTTGAAACAGGAAAGTTCGGTATATCTTTATAAGGTATTACAACCTTATTTTCAACATATTCTACTAATCCACCTAATCCAGATCCTAAAATTATAGCTATTTTAGGTCTATTTGTAACCTTAGAATTTAAAAAATCTACAGTTTCCATTACTTTATTATACATAATATTTTCTCCCCTTATTTTTTAGATAAAAAGGGTAGATCTCTCCACCCTTGTGTTTTTTACTATTAGAAAACTATTTTTGAAAATGTTTCATCTAATCTTATTTTTTCTTCTTTTAACTCTTTCATTAATTTATCTACAATCTCTTGACAGCTTAAAGCTTCCTTAACTAATCCAGCAACTTGTCCTGACATAACACTTCCATTCTCTATGTCTCCATCTACAACTGCTAATCTTAGCTTTCCTTTTCCTAAATCTTCAATCTCCTCTTTTGGAGCTCCTTTTACCTCTAATTCTAATATTGCTTTAGCAAACTTATTATTTAATACTCTTACAGGATGCCCTGTATAATTTCCTGTTGTAACTGTTGATCTATCCTTAGCTTTTAATACTAAATTTTTATAATTTTCATGAACGTCGCACTCATGAGCAACTATAAATATAGTTCCAACTTGGATAGCTTCTCCTCCTAAAGCTAAAGCTGCTAAAAATTGCTCTCCACTTGCAATTCCTCCTGCAACTATAACAGGAATTGAAACCTCTCTAGCTACTTGAGTTGCTAAAGACATAGTTGTAATTTCACCAATATGTCCTCCTGCCTCTAATCCTTCTGCAACTACTGCATCCGCACCTATTCTCTCCATTCTTTTTGCTAAAGCTACTGATGCTACTACTGGTATAACTTTTATTCCAGCAGCTTTTAATTTCTCCATATATATTCCTGGATTTCCTGCACCTGTTGTTACAACTTTAACGCCCTCTTCTATACAAACATCTATTTGTTCTGCAACACTTTCCATCATTAACATTAAGTTAACTCCAAAAGGATTATCTGTAATAGATTTTGCCTTTCTAATCTCTTGTCTTAAAATTTCTGGTGGCATTCCTCCACCAGCAATTATACCTAATCCTCCAGCTTTAGACACATGTCCTGCTAAATTTCCATTTGATATCCATGCCATTGCTCCCTGGATAATTGGATATTTAATTCCTAATAATTCACAAATTCTATTTTTTTGCATCTTCTTTCCTCCCAAAATTAAGAGTTTACCTCTTTGGTTCTCAACTCTTGTCTCAGCTTTAAAAATTTATCAAAAGTTTCTCTCGAACTATTTATTATTAACTCTTCTGGATAATCAATCTCTTCCAAAAGTTCAATTGCTCTTTGAAACTCTCCTATGTGACTTGAATAATGAGCATCTGTTCCTAAAGCTATGTAGCATCTCTCTTTTTTAGCTAGTTCTAGCATTTTTTTACAATTTTTCTTTGAACCAACTCTTGTAATTGTTCCTAAAGAGGTGTTATTAACTTCTAACGCCACGTTATTTTCTTTAGCTGCTTTCACTATTTTTTCATAGTCTACTGGAAAAATTGGATTTCCCAGATGCACTATTATATCAGCTTTTTGCTTTTTTATCAAACTCAATATAGCTTGTGTATTTTTCTCGATATCATCTATGTTTCCATATTCATCTACAACATGGAATCCTGCTAAAACTAACTCCATATTTTCATAAATTTTTTGATTTATATCTAGTTTTCCATTTTCATTTAAAATATTAGCTTCTACACCTTTTATAACTCTAACGCCTTCTATTTCATTTGGCAAAATAGCAATATTAACAAGATGCCACCAATGCGGAGTATCTTGTAATGCTGGTCCATGATTAGTTATTGCAATAACTTCCATTCCTTTTTTAGAAGCTGCACTTATATTTTCTTCTAATGTACTAAATGCATGAGGATTCACATTTGTGTGAATATGTAAATCAATCTTATAATTTTTCATAGTTGATCTCCTTTAGTAATTAAACTACATAAAAACTGTATAAAGAATATTAGCTACTACTCCAGCAACTATTCCACCAATTGTATGACTAAATATAGCTTTTCCTGTTAATTTTCTATAACCTAAACTATCCATCATCGCCACATGAGTACTTAAATATCCACTCCATGTCATTCCCATAGCTGTAAATACCGCAATTTCTCTAGATGTTATTGCTCCATCGTTAATAAATCTAGGAACTAATCCTAATGCTGCTCCTACTGCTCCTAAAGAGGTTATTGGGAATGCTAAAGCTTTTGCACTTGTAAATCCAAAAAGTGGTTTTAAGATAAATTGTAATTTTTCCCCTATATAAGGTAATAATGCAATTCCTTGATAAGCTTCTCCTGTATAACCATTTGGTCCTGGTCCATTAGTTAGTAATAAAACTGTTGTACAAATTATTAGAACTCCTGGAATTATTTCCATTCCCATTTGTACTCCATTTTTTCCACCTTCTAATAAAGCTTCTAATAATCTTTCTAATACATTTCCATCTCTTATATCTCTATATTCAAAAAAATCTGAATCTACAGACTCATCTTCTAAAGATTCTTTTTTTTCATTAAAAATCTTTTTTGTAAAATTAATCATTAGATTAACACTTACTATACTACCTACAAAAGCTCCTAAATTTCCTAAAATAACTGGAAATACAAGATTTTCATTCATACTACCACTTTGAGCTATCATAAATGTAGAAACTATAAACCCCATTCCAAAAGAAGTTCCTAAATTTGTTAAAGCTGGTAACTGATATTTTTTAAAATATTTAGTAAATCCTTTATCTGCTGATAAACTTAAAATAGCTGGATTATCTGAAATATATGTAGTTAAAACTCCTAAAGCTGCAGCTCCAGGTAATCTATATAATGGTTTCATTAGTGGTGATAATAATTTGTTTAATATTGCGATTACTCCAAATTCTGATAAAATTCCCGCAAATGCTCCTGCAATTACTGATACACCCATTATAAAAAATACTGTATTTAACAGTAAATCATGAGCTGTTTTTATGATTGTATTGATCATATTGATTCCACCCATTTTACTAGATGTTAAATAGATTAATGTTGAGAGTATTGCTATACATACAACACCTTCTAAACCCATAGCTTTTTTTCTTCTTGATTTTTTTGCATCCATGTTTTTTCTCCTCTTTACTTCCTTGCTACCTTATAGAATATCTTAATTTTTACTATTTTTCAATTTTTTTTATAGGAATATATATATCTATTATTCCTCCAAAGCCATTTTCAAAGGGTACTACAACTTCATTTCCCACTTCAATAGAGTCACCATCAATTTCAAATTTATTATCTTTTATAAAACGATATAAATTTTCATAAGTCAACTTTATCATGTCAAAGGTAGTTTTATGCTTTAACATAACGCAAACTTTACTTTTTATAACTTCTTCGCCTACTATTGATTGATTATCTGGAATTAAAATACCAATTTTGCTTAATGGTAATTCTGATCCTTCGTATAAATCATACTTTTTTACCTCTGATATATAAATTATTTCATCTATATTATTTTTATTTCCTAATCTTTGTAATTTATCATACGTTTCTGCTATTTCTTTTTGATCTAAAGGATTTTTTATTTTTATAAAATAGACTTTTATTTCTTTTAAGTTAGTTATTTCAACTTTTTCTTCTAAATTACTTAACATCTCTTTTAAGCACACTATTTTTTCAGTTATTCTGTTTTTACTTTTTCTTAATTCATCAATTCTTTTATCTATATCGTAAATTTTTTCTTCTAAAAACTCTATATTTTTAGTTGGATTTTTTACTTTAATATAATTTTTTATCTCTTCTAAAGAAAATCCAGCTTCTTTTAAGGTTATGATAAAAAACAAGTCCCATATTTGAGAATTGGAATAATACCTATATCCATTAATCTCATCAACATATTCTGGAACTAATATATCTTTTTTATGATAAAAAATAAGAGTTTGTTTTGAGATATTTGCTAATTTTGCTAATTCAGAAATTTTATATCTATTTTTCATATTTTCTCCTTGACAATATAGTTAAGTATATAGTTTATAATAACACATATAACTATTTATTTATATAATATTATTTTAATTTCATAGAGGAGAGAAAAATGTCACAAAATATCACTTTAGAAAATGGATGTGTCAAAAAATTATTTTTTAAATTTGCTTTACCTAGTATTTTAGGAATGTTAATAGTTTCCCTTCAAATTATGGTAGATGGTCTTTTTTTAAGTAAGGGAGTTGGAGCACAAGGATTGGCAGCTGTTAATCTATCTATGCCTCTTATTAATTTGTTACTTAGTGTTGCTCTTATGATTTGTATCGGGGGAGGAGTTTTAGTTGGAATAGCTTCTGGAAATGGGAACGAACCTAGAGCTAAAGGACTTACAAGTCTAACTTTAGTTTTACTTTTAACAACGCTTCTAATAATATCTGTTTTTCTATTATCAAACTTTGAAACAGTTATAATGCTTTTAGGAACTAATGAAGAAACTTATGTTCTTGTAAAGAAATATTTAGCTATACTTATCCCAGGTTCTATCTTCTTTAGTATGCCTATTTTTACTGAAACTTTTGTTAGAATAGCTGGTAAGCCAAATCAAGTTTTTATTAGTGGTTCTGTTTGTTTTATTGCCAATGTTTTTCTAGATTATATATTTGTTTTAAAGCTAGGTATGGGTATGGAAGGTGCTGCTGTTGCATCATGTTTCGCAAACATGTTTGGAGCTTTAACTCTTTTTCATCATATGCGTTTCGGAAAAATAATATGTACATTAAAAGATATTAAAGAAATTTTTTATAATGGTAGTTCTGAGATGCTTACTGTTATCTCAAGTGCTATTACTATATATATTTTCAACATTATTATAATGAAAAATATTGGTGTATTAGGTGTATCTGCACTAACTATTGTTTTTTATATTAATTCAATTGTCAATATATCTCTTTATGGTCTTTCTCAAGCTTTACAACCTATAATTTCATATAATTTAGGAGCTAATAGAATTGATAAAATTAAAGATGTACTTAAAGTTGCTTTAAAATCTGGAGCAACAATAGGACTAACAACTTTCATTGGTATGCATCTGTTTGGCGATAAGATAATCTATCTTTTTTCAAATGGAAATAAAGAATTAGCTGATTTAACTAATAAAGCTATATTCTTCTTTACATTTGCATATTTATTGTCATTTGTTAACATAATATCTAGTAGCTTTCATACATCTATTGAAAAACCTTTTGAATCAGCATTTATATCTTGTGGAAGATCAATTATATTTGTCTTAATTCCTCTTTTTATACTGCCAGTATTCATAGGTGAAATAGGAATTTGGTTAGCTATTCCTATCGCTGAACTTATTTGTCTTAGTATTAGCATTCCATTAATGAAAAAATCATTAAAAAAACTTCCTCTTTCTATTTAAGAGGAAGTTTTATTTTTCCATTTTTGTAAAATGGAATGATATCGAAAATATCTATCATAGTACAATAATCTAAATCTTTTTCACAACCTATAGAGCTCAAATAGCTATAATGCTTGCTTTCGGCTAAAACGCCTTTTAAATCTGAAGTTAAGTCTGCTATTTTTTTTAATGCTAGTCCTAAATCATCTATCTTTAAACTTTCTTTTTCAGATATTTTCTTTATAATCATTCCAGCACATAAAGCATCATCTAATGAAAATTTGTCATCTGTTCCTGCACAAAGAATAACAACATCTTTTTTACTTTCTAAAAGCTTTTCAGAAACAGCAGAAATATTTAAATAACAAGCTATATATAAATTATCAGCACTTAAAGCATTTTCTATAGCTCGGGTTCCATTACTTGTTGTCATGAAAATTTCTTTTCCTTGAACTGCTTCCTTAGTGAACTCTAATGGTGAATTTCCAAATTTAAACCCCTCTATTTTAAGTCCCTTTCTCTCTCCTGCTAAAAATCCATCTTTTTTTATTCCCCACTTCTCTTTCGCTTCATCTATCTCTTTAAAGGGATAAATACAACTAGCACCATTTTCTAAAGCTGTAACCATAACTGTTGTGGCTCTTAGTACATCAATTACAACAACATTTTTTCCGTTAAACTCCTTTTTTAATGCACATTTTGCTGATTCTAAAACTTCTACTCTCATATTTAATCATCTCCTTATTTTTGTATTTTATAATATTTCTTTTGAAATTTAAAGAATTATATGGTAATAATAGTAACAATATAAAAAATATGTAAGGGGTGTTAGTATGGGTAGAGATGGTTTCAAAATACAACTTGTTCAAGAAAATATAATTCATAATTTTAATTATATAAAAAATTACACAAAAAAGGAGATTATTTCAGTTGTTAAAGCAAATGCTTATGGTCACGGTTTAAAAGAGGTTGTTCCTATTTTAGTCGAAGGGGGATGCAACTATTTTGCTGTTGCTAGAGAATCCGAAGCTCTTGAGATTGTTTCATTAAATATCCCAAATATTAATATTCTGATTTTTGAAACAGTTGAAGATTTTTCGCTTTTAAAAAAATATAAAAATTTAGAAATGGTTGTTAATAGCATTGATGAACTTTTAGAACTAATTAAAGAAAAAGTTGATTTTTCTCAACTTCATTTAAAATTCGATTTCGGTTTTGCTCGAAATGGATTTATTCAAAATGATATTGAATTTATAAAAGATATTGTAGTAAAAAATGACCTTCATTTTAAGGGGGCTATGACACATTTTTTTAGTTCTGATGTTGATGAAACTATTGATATTCAAAATAAATTTATTGAATCTATTAACTATATAGGGACTAATTATTTTGATATTATACATTCTCAAAATAGTGCTGCTACACTCTTAGGATTAGGAAATGGTTCTACACATGTTCGTTGCGGAATAAGTCTTTTAGGAATGTTAGATCCTGGAATTATAGATTATAACATTAAACGTTCTTGGACTCTTTCTGGTCCTATATACAATATAAAAGAATTTTCAGATTTAGATTTTATAGGCTATGAACGTATAAAAAATATATTTGTCAATAACTATTCTAAAGTTGGAAAAATAAAAATTGGTTATGGAGATGGTTTTTCTAAACGAAACACAAATATCTTATGTCATATAAATGATAAAGAGTACCCAATAGTTCATATTAGTATGGATACATCATTCGTTCTCATTGATGATTCTGTTAACTTAGGCGATTTTGTAGAAATTTATAAAGATTTTGATAAATGTAATGCTTTTTTAAAGATGGATCATTACGAATATACAACTCTTATAAACTCTAGAATCCCTAGATTTGTTGTTAAATAATAAAAGAATTTCTCTTCAATTTTAGTATATACAATTAAGTATCTTTGTGGAGGTGTATTAATATGAATTTTAAAGATGTTGTTTCTAAAAGAAGAAGTGTTAATTTTTTTGATCCAAATAGAGAGCTTGACTTAAAACTTTTTGAGGATATTGTAAACGAATCTGTTCTTGCTCCGTCTGCATTTAATCTTCAACCTTGGGAAATTATTGCTGTTCGTTCTACTGAAGCTAAAGAAAAACTTTTTACAGCTTGTAACCAACCTAAAATAAAAGAGGCTTCTATGACTTTAATATTAGTCGGAGATACCTTTGGATACGGTCGTGACAATCCTATGTGGAATATAAAGATTGATTTAGGACTAAAAGAAGAAAAGGTTGGACAGCTTATTAATATGTGTGAAACTGTTTTATATCCTACAGAAGTTAAAAGAAATGCTATGGCTGTAAGGGATGTCTCTCTTTTAGCAATGTCAATTATGTTATGTGCAAAAGACCATGGTGTTGATACTCATCCAATGATTGGATTTAACGAAGAAAAGGTAAAAGAACTTTTTAATATCGATGAAGATAAAACAGTAGTTATGTTACTTTCAATAGGATATTTTGATGAAACTAAAACTTTAAACCCAAGAGAAAGAAGACTTAATTTTAATGAAATTTGTACAGTTGTATAAAATAAAAACCAAGCGAGATAAAGATTCTTGCTTGGTTTTTTACAATTAATTTTTTAATGCTCCTTCCAATCTCTTTAATGCTTCTTCTAAAATTGATTTATGACATGCAAAATTTAGTCTTATAAATCCTTTTCCTTCATCTCCAAATATCTCTCCACCATCTATAACAATCTTAGCTTCTTTTTCCAATTTATTTTTTAATTCTTCTTCACTTAAATTTAACTCCCTAAAATCAATCCAAGCCAAATAAGTCCCTTCTATTGGTAAGCACTTTACTTTTGGCATCTTCTCTTCTAAATATTTTTTTATAAACAGATAGTTTTCTTCAAGATATCTCAACAAATTGTTTAACCAATTCTCTCCCTCTTTTGTATAACAATTTTTAACTCCAATTGCCCCAAAAATATTTGGTATTGGTTTAGCAGCTACTTTAAACATTTCGTTTATAAATTTTTCTCTTAAATTATTACTAGGTATTATTATATTCGATGCTTTTAAACCTGCTAAGTTAAATGTTTTACTTATTGATGTACAAACAACTAAATAGTCATGAATTCTATTATCTAATATTCCCATTGATGTAAATTTATTATTAAATAATATTAAATCGCTATGTATTTCATCTGAAATAACTATTTTTTTATATTTTAAACATAATTCTATAATATTATTTAATTCCTTTTCATTCCAAACTCTTCCAACTGGGTTGTGTGGATTACATAAAATTAACATTTTATTTTTGGGGTCTTTTAATTTTTCCTCTAAATCTTTAAAGTCTATTTCATATCTATCTAAGATTAACTTTAGTGAATTATTTACTACTTTTCTATTATTTAACTCTACAGATCCTTTAAATGGTGGGTATACTGGATTTTGAACAATTACTCCATCTCCAGCTTCGGTAAATGCTTGAATTGCATAACATAGTGCAGGAACGACCCCACTTGTTGGAACTATCCAAGATCTATTTATATCCCAATTATTCTTATTTTTTAACCAAAATACAATACTATCATAATAGTCATCGCCAACTGTATTGTAACCAAATACTCCATGACCGACTCTTTCCAATAAAGCTTTTTCTACAAATTCTGGGGCTTTAAAATCCATATCTGCAACCCACATAGGAATACTATTCTCATCTACATAAGAAGCCATTTCAAGCATACCTTCTAAACACCATTTTCTTGAATCTGATCCTCTTCTTTCAACATAATTATTGAAGCTCATAATCTCCACTCCCCTTTACTTAATTTATTCCAAATTCTTTAGGATATTCAACTGTACCTTTTACATTATTTAAAGCTCCGGGATATAATTCAATTGCCATAAAATTTTCATCAGGTACTTCTATTGGACATTTTATTCCCCATTTTGATGCTGGTTCATAACCAAATTTTTTATAATAGTCTGCATGACCTAAAACTACAATACCTTTATAACCTAATTCTTTAGCTATTTTATGTCCTTTTTCCACTAAACTTTTTCCAATACCCTTTTTTTGAAATCTTGGCAGTACCGCTAAAGGTGCTAAAGTTAATAATGTATCATTTCCTACTTTAACTTTTGTAAAAAGAATATATCCTACTATCATTCCTTTAAATTTTGCTGTCAGTGATAAATCTTTTATAAAAGCATCGCTTTTCAATAATTCTCTTACTAACTTATGTTCATTATGATCTGAAAATTTCTCTCTTATAAAAGCCTTTTGTACTACCTCACAAACAAAATCCTCTTCTGTAGTTTTTTTATATTTTTTTCTTTGAAAAATATAAACAGCTAAACTTCCTAAAATAAAAAATGCAACTCCTAATATTACGTTCATATTCCCCCTCCTTAAATTTTATACTTATATATACAATAATAACAAATAGAAATCCTTTTTCCAAGTTGTTTTTAATTTACATTTTTTTCTTAAACTGATATACTGTGAAAAATGAATTTTTAGGAGGTTTATTTTGAAAGCTTTGATTGTTGTTGATGTTCAAAATGATTTTTGCCAAGGGGGAGCTTTAGCAGTTAAAGATGCTCATGAAATTATACCTATTGTTAATAAAGTTATTGACCTTTTTAATAAAAATCATCATCTTGTTATAGCTACAAAAGATTGGCATCCTGCTAATCATAAAAGTTTTGCAAAAAATTCTAATGGAGTTATTGGAGAAATTGGTATTTTAAATAATCTCCCTCAAGTTTGGTGGCCTGAACACTGTATTGAAAATACTCACGGTTCTAATTTTCATCCAGCTCTTAAAGAAATTAAACATATTATTTATAAAGGAACTAATTTTGAGATTGATTCTTATAGTGGTTTTTTTGATAATGGAAAATTAAAAAGTACTGAATTATTGCCTCTTTTAAAAAGCAATCAAATTTCAGAAATTTTCGTTTTAGGTCTAGCTACAGATTACTGTGTTAAATATACAGTTTTAGATGCTCTTGATTTAGGTTTTAAAGTTAACGTTATCGAAGATGGTTGTAAAGGTGTCAATTTATCTTTTGACGATTCTAATAAAGCTCTTAAGAAGATGACAGAAAAAGGTGCAAATATAATAAAAAGTGACGATTTAAATTAATCGTCACTTTTTTATTTAAAATTCTTCTAATCTTCTTTCATACATATAATTACTAAAAGTAATATCATAAACTTGTAATATTTCTAAATAATCTCTAAATAAGGATTTTACTAAAATTGGTATTTCATCTATTGGTAAAATTAAATTTGGTATTTCAAATGCTAAAGATTGAATTGAATCGGTTAATATTCCTCCCATATAAACCTGCATACAATCAACTAATTTATCATTTATTTTCTTTTTTAATCCTATAAATCCTAAAGGAGCTACTGGCACCCCTGCACAAGAACTTGGACATCCAGAAATTCTTATATTTTTAGCCTCCTTAAATATAATTTTTCTATATTGTGGAAATTCTTTTGCTAATTGGTCTAATTCATCTCCTATTGCATCTGCTATACTTTGAGAATCTTGAACTCCTATCATACATACTTTCGCACCAACACATGCTCTAATTTGTCCTCTTATTGATATAGTTTCTGTAACTATCTCTGGAATTGCTTCGCTTAAATATTTGTATATATAAGGTATTGCTGATTTATGAACTAATGGAATAACTAAATTTTGATTAATAGTAGCTCTTATAGTTGGAGTATTTATATCTTTCATTAATATATATAACTTCTCTATATCTTTTGCAGTTAAATCACCATTTTTTACATATAATACAAGAGAAACAACATCTTTAAATTTAGTTTCTTTAGTACAAATATCTTTCCATAAATTAAATGTTTCTGAATTCTCAATTATATTAAATTGTTTTAGTTCTCTTACCTTTTTTTCATAATCTATTTTAGGTATCTTTCCATTAGTTATCGTTTCTTTTCCAAAATATTCTAAATATAATTTTTTAAAACCTTCAAATCCCATTTTTTCAACTAAAAATCTTAATCTTGCTTGCATTCTATTTATTCTATCTCCACGATCATAAAATAAATCTATTAAAGCTTTAACTGCTCTTAATAAATCTGCCTCAGGTAAAAATTCTATTAGAACATGGCCAATTTTACTACCTCTTCCCATTCCACCTCCGCAGTAAACTTTAAAACCTTTTTCACCATTTATCTCTTTTGCAACAAACCCCATATCTTGAACCGCCATAACAAATTCATCATCTAAAGAGTTTGAAAATCCTATTTTTAATTTTCTTCCAAAATCAAAAGCTTTATCTATAAAAAACACTTCATTTTCAACCATTCTTGCATAAGGCATTACATCAAATATATTTCTTTTATCAACTCCTGTGTATGTCGAAACTAAGATACTTCTAAATGTGTTTCCACCTCCGCCTCTAAAATACATCTCTTTTGAGTTACATTGTTCTATTGTATCTTTTACTCTTTCAAATTCAACTTCGTGAAGTTGATAATTCTGTCTTGTTGAAAGATGTAAATATGGAATTTCTTCTTTTTCCATTATATTAGCTAAAGATTTAAATTTTTCAATTGAAAGTTCCCCTCCAACAGCTTTTAATCTCAGCATCATCTTTTTACCTTTTTGCTCATAAATCCCAAACTTTGATCCTCTTTTTTTTAAATCTGCTGATTTCAAATTATTATTTGAATACTCTGTTATTCCCTCTTGAAGCTCTAAATATTCTTTTTCAATATCTTTTAATTTTTCTTCAATTCTTTCCATAACTATACCTCTTTCCAAAAAATTTAGTAATATTACTTATTTTCAAAATATCTTTTCTTTTCCTTTTTATAAATTTTAAATTTATTTTTTAAAAAAAATAAAGTTTGACTTTAACAAAAAAATATTGTATATTTTATTAGAATTTAAATTGGAGGTTTATATATGAATAAAAAAAATATATCATCATTAACTACACCTAGTTTTTTAGTTAATTTGGATGCGTTAGAAAATAATATAGAAAAATATCAAAATTTAGCCGATGAAAATCTTGTTGAATTATTTCCTATGCTAAAAACTCATAAAAGTAGCGAAATTACTAAAATGCAAATTGAGGCTGGTGCTAAAGGTGTTTTAGTTGGAACCTTAGATGAAGCTGAAGCTGTTGTTAAAAAAAGTGGAGTAACTAAAGTTATGCTTGCTTATCCTGTTATTG
>NZ_CAMQXC010000031.1 GCF_947038635.1 uncultured Cetobacterium sp.
ATTTAGATACAGTATTCTTATATCTGAAAATTTGTTTCTTAAATCATTTATCTCTGTATTCAAAATTTGAATTGTAGAATTTTCATTATCCAATTCATTTTTTAAATCTGATACTATTTTTTCAGTTATCTCCTTTTCACTTTGAGAGTTTTCAACTCTTTTAGCATACTCTTTACTATAATTCTCCTCTTCTTGAATCTCAATATCTACTACTCTTTTTTCTTTTTCTAGCTTTTCACTTCTCGATTTTAAATCTAAATATAACTCCTCTGCTATTTTAGATTGTTTTCTTAGACTGTCTTCTAACGCATCAATTCCACCTATTTCATCTTCATACTTTTCAAGTTTTTTACTCATAACTTGAATTTTTTCATTCCAATCCTTCAGTTTAGATGACATCTCTCTTGTACTATCTTCTAAAGTTTTAATCTCTTTTTTTCTTTCAAAAATCTGAGCAACGATAGAGTTTGAATTTTCTCCACCTGTTATTCTTCCTCTAGAACTTAATAACTCACCAGAAAGAGTTACTATATTTCCACTATAACTATTTTCTTTTAAGATTTTTAAAGCAACATCTGCCTCTGTTACAACTAAAATATTTCCTAATAACATATCTAATACTTTACTATATTTTTTATCTACAGTTACTAAATCTGATGCTCTTCCTACAACACCCTCTTTTTTAGGAATATCTTTTATTGAACCAACTTTAATTGTATCTAAAGCTAAAAACGATGCTCTTCCAGCCTTTTTTTCTTTTAAAACTTCTATTCCTTTTTTAGCCACTTCACTTGTTGTTACAACTATATCCTGTAAATTACCTGGAATAGCTGCTTCTATTGCCTTTTGATAGTTCTCTGGTACAGTTATTAATGATATCACTGCACCTTCTACTCCTGCTATTTTAGCATTTAAAACCTCTTTTACACCTTTATAAAATCCTTCATTACTTTCTTGAACTCTATAAAGAGCTTGAAGTTTAGCTGAGGCTCTTTTTTCTTCAAATTCAGCATTTCTTACTAATTCAGCAGCTTTATTCATATCTCTACTTAAATCACTAATCTCTTGCTCTAATTTTATCTGTCTCTCTTCTGTTTCTTTTAGTTGTTTTTGTTTTAACTCTTTATTTTTTAAAGCTTTCTCTAACTCTTTCGAATTCTCTTCTATTTTTTTATCGAATCCCTCTTTCTCCTCTTTTAAAGATGAAATCTTGAATTCACTACCTTTCATTCTTCTTGTAGAACTTTCTATCTCGTTTAAAAGTTTTAACTTTTCAACTTCTAAGTCCATTATTTTTCTCTTTTTTAATTCGATACTAATCTCTTTATCTCTTTTGTTTGTTTCTTTATCCTCAATAGCTTTTTCAAACTCTTTATTTTTTGTTTCAATATCTAGAACTCTTTCTTTTACTCTCTCTTTTTCCTCTTTTAGTTTTACTAATATCTGATCTTTAGATTCTACTGTTTTTTCTACTAAAACTATCTCTTCCTCTTTTTGTTTTAATTCTCTTGTATAAGATGTTATTCTTTCTCTAACTCTTATCTCTTCTTTTTCTAATGCTTCAATCTCAGATCTTAAAGATGTATTACTTTCTGAAAAATTTTCTATTTTAGAGTATAGCTCTTTTCTTCTATTTTCAATTGAGTTAAGTTCTATTTCTAATTTTTTTAATTCCTCTTCTAACGTTGAAGTTATAGTTACTAATCTCTCCTGCTCTTTTTCTCCTGATTTTAATACTTCATCTTTAGAGTTTAAATCAAATGTTAAAACTCCTTTTTGTAAAATATTTTTCTCATCTTTTAAGGCTAAATATTCAATAGCTTTTTTAGATTGTTTTTCAACTCTTGCTCTATTTTCACCAATTTCACCTAGAACTAACTCTATTTTCTCAAGTTCATTTTGAACTTTTTCTAATCTTTTTTCAGATTCCATTTTTTTCTGTTGGAACTTCTTTACTCCTGCAGCTTCCTCTATTATACTTTTTATCTCTTTATTTGAAGAAGATATTATTCTTTCTACTTTTCCTTGTCCTATTACAGAGTAGGCACTTTTTCCAACTCCAGTGTCTAAAAACAATTCTCCAATATCTTTTAATCTAACTTTTTTATCATTGATTAAATAATCATTATCTCCGTTTTGAGACATCTTTCTTGTAATTTTTATACTATCAGCTTCAATTGGAAAAAAGTTGTCTTTGTTGTCTATAAAAAGAGAAACTTCTGCATAATTTGCAGGTTTTTTCCCCTCTCCACCGGAAAATATAATATCTTTACTCTCTTTAGCTCTTATATTTTTATAAGATTGTTCTCCTAAAACCCATAATATTCCATCTAATATATTTGATTTTCCACTTCCATTTGGTCCAACAATAGAGGTTATTCCTCCATCAAAATCTATTCTTATTCTTTCACCGAAAGACTTAAATCCATAAATTTCTACACCTTTTAAGTACATCTTATCTCCCTAATAACTTTTGTCTTAAAAAAAGCTAACCCATTTAGGTTAGCCTATATTTAATATTTTATCAATTCCATTTTTTAAAGCTTCTAAAGCTTTTGCTCTATGGCTAATTTGATTTTTTATTTCAGGCATCTCAGCAAATGTTTTATCATACTCTGGTAAATAGAAATGAGGGTCATATCCAAAGCCTTCTTTCCCTCTAGCTTCATCTATAATTACACCCTCTATTTCACCTCTAAAAGAGTGATACTCTCCATTTGGTTTTCCTAAAGTTATCACAGTTACAAATTTTGCTTTTCTATTCTCTATCCCTTGTAAGTTCTCTATTAGCTTTTTATTATTTGCTGCATCATTTCCGTCTTCTCCAGCGTATCTAGCAGAGTAAACTCCCGGTTCACCATTTAAAGCCTCAACACAAAGACCAGAATCATCTGAAATTGTGATCATATTTGTAAATTTTGCTATCTCTAATGCCTTCTTTTTCGAGTTTTCTTCAAAAGTATCTCCATCTTCTATAACCTCAGGAATTTCTATTCCATCTTTTATAGAAAGTATTTCAAAATCTAATCCAGATAAAATTTTTGACATCTCATCTATTTTTTTCTTATTTCCTGTGGCTAAAAATATTTTCATTACTTAGAAAACTCCTCCTCTATCTCTTTTCTTTGAATATCTATCAATTCATAAATTCCTTTTTCAGCTAAATCTAATAATTCATTTAACTCTTTTCTTGAGAAAGTTGCTTCTTCTCCAGTTCCCTGAATCTCTACAAACTCCCCTTTATCATTCATAATTACATTCATATCTACTTCTGCTTCTGAATCTTCAGTATACATTAAATCAAGTACTGGAGTTCCTTTTACAGTTCCTACAGATATTGCTGCAATGTTAGCAATAATAGGATTTTCTGCTAATAACCCTTTTTCCATAAGTCTTCTCATAGCCATTTCTAAAGCTATAAATCCACCTGTAATTGATGTAGTTCTTGTCCCACCATCTGCTTGAATTACATCACAGTCGATAGTTATTGTTCTTTCACCTAACTTCTCAAGATCAATACAAGCTCTTAAAGCTCTTCCAATAAGTCTTTGTATTTCCATTGTTCTTCCACCAAGTTTTCCTTTAGCAGCTTCCCTTTGGTTTCTCTCTCCTGTTGCTCTTGGTAACATTGAATACTCAGCCGTTATCCATCCTTTACCTTGATTTTTTAAAAAAGGTGGTACCTTCTCTACAACTGTTGCAGTACAAATAACTTTTGTATTTCCAATCTCTATTAAAACACACCCTTCAGCATACATAGTGTAGTTTCTAGTAATCTTTACTTCTCTTTTTTCATTTGTTTTTCTTCCGTCTAATCTTATCATTTCTCTTCCTCTCTATATATACTGTTCTAACTCTTCAAGTTTTTGGTTTTCAATTAGATCTACTGTTTCTATAGGTTCTATTTTTCCAAACTGAATCTCGTAAAGTTTTCTGTATATTCCGTTATTTTCTAGTAATTTTTGATGCGTTCCAACCTCTTTTATCTCTCCATTTTCCATTACAACTATTTTATCTGCATTTATTATTGTTGATAATCTATGAGCTATAACAAAAGTAGTTCTTCCTTTCATTAAGGTATCTAAAGCCTCTTGAACTAATCTTTCTGATTCTGTATCTAAAGCTGATGTTGCCTCATCAAGTATCATAATACTTGGATTTTGAATCAGTGCTCTAGCTATTGCAAGTCTTTGCTTTTGTCCACCTGATAAAAGAACCCCTCTTTCTCCAACTTCTGTTTCAAATTGATTTGGTAATTCCATTATAAAATTATACGCATTTGCCATTTTAGCAGCATTTATTATTTCATCTTTTGAAATATTATCTTTTCCAAAACCAATATTTTCACCAATAGTTCCACTAAATAAGAAAGTTTCTTGTGGTACTATTCCTATATGATTTCTATATTTTTGTAAAGATATCTCTCTTATATCAATGTCATTTATTTTTATACTTCCAGATGTTATATCATAATATCTTGGTAATAGGTTTACTAAAGTTGTTTTTCCACTTCCACTTTTTCCTACTAAAGCAACTACTTCTCCTGCTTTAACATTTAAGTTAAAGTTTTTTAATACTTTTTCATCTCCATCGTCATACTTAAAGTCAACATTGTTAAAATCAATTTTCTCTATAGTTTCAGGTACTTCTTTAACGTTTTCTCCTATATGATCTGGCTCTAACTCTACATCTAAAATTTCAATTACTCTATCTGCAGATGGTAAAGCTTCTTGTAGCTCACTATTTCTTTTAATTAAAGTCTTTAGCGGTTGCTGCATAAGTCCTATCGCAGTTATAAATGATATTAAATCCCCTGGTGTCATGCTTTGAACAACAATTATTTGATATCCACCATAACCTGCTACTAATAAAATCATTATTGTTGCTAAAACTTCATTTATAGGTGATATTTTAGCTTTTATTTTTGTTGTTTTATATATTTTATCAAACTCTTCCTGAGTTACATCCATATATTTATCGATAATTTTATCACTTCTATTGAAACCTTTGATAACTGATATTCCAGATAAAGCTTCTTGAACAAAGGCAGTTACATCTCCAACGGTATCTTGTCTTACTCTTCCTGATTTTCTAATTTTCTTTGTATATTTTTTTACCATAGAAAGTATTGCTGGTAAAACAGTTAACGATATTAATGCTAATACAAAGTCAACTTGAAACATTCTGAATAAAAGAGCAACAACAGTTACAAACTCTTTCAACATATCAAACAGCATAAATCCTATTCTTCCAAGAGTTGTTGAATCTCCTGAAAGTCTAGCCATTAAATCTCCTAGCTTATTTTGTTTAAAATATGCTATTGGTAGTCTTTGTAAATGTGAGAATACATCTATTTTAATATCTCTTCTTATTTTCTCTGTTATGTATCCTGATGAAATATCTGCAAAATAGTTTGTTATAACTTTCAAAATAGTCGATGCAAAAATAGCTCCAATAACAATCATCATCATTTTTGCATTTTTCTTTACTAAAACATCATCTATTAAATATTTACTTAGCCACGCAGGCACTGCACTCATCAAAGAGGTTACAGTAGATAATAATATTACTCCTAACATAGCTGTTTTATATTTCAAACTATATTTTAAGAAAGTTTTTAAAGATTTATTTTTAAAAAACCCCATTATTTTCTTATCTAATTCATTAATTTTTTCCATTTTATTTTCCTTTCAATAAAAATTCAGCATATCTTTTTGTAATATCTACTCCAGAAAGCTTCTCTCTTATTCGTTGAATTTTTTCTTGAACAGAGTCTAAATTTTCTAAAACAGTTTTCATACTTTTTTCTATTTCCATAGAGTTACATCTCTTTTGTAATAACTCTGGAAAGACCTCTTCATTTAAAGTTAAATTTGGTAAAGATACAAAACCAACTTTTAAAATATATTTAGCTATTACATAATTTATAAAATTAGTTTTATAAACTACTATTGTTGGAATCCCTAGTAAAGCTAGCTCTAAAGTAACTGTTCCTGATGCAGCTATTGCTATTTTACTCTCTTTAACACTTTTATTTAAAGATATATCATAACAAATTTCTAAATTTTTTAAATCTGCTAAGTTTTCATCTATCCACTTTAAATGCTCTTTTGAAGAAAGTTTTAGAAGATATTTCTCATTTGGATTCTTTTTTACAAGATCTATGAAATCAGGTATTAAAGATTTTATCTCCTGTTTTCTACTACCTGGAAGCAATAAAATCTTGTCTCCAGTTCTATCTATTTTTTTATATCTCTCTGTAAATGGATTCCCATAGTATATCGCATCTACATTATGTTTTTTATAAAAATCAACTTCCCACGGAAAAATAACCATAATATGGTCAGCTAATTTTAGTTTATCAATTCTTTTTTCTCCCCAAATCCAAAGTTTTGGAGGAATATAATAAAATACTTCAATGTCTTTAATCTCTTTTTTTAATAACTCTAAGAATTTCAGATTAAATCCACCATAATCTACCATAATAACTTTTTTTATATTTTCTTTTTTTATAAAATTAAGATACTCTTCAGCTTTATTTTTTAAATAACTATATTTTTTTATCGCTTCAGTAAATCCCATAATTGCTAACTCATCGATATCCTGTATTATATTAACTCCTGCATTTTTAGAGTGTTTACCAGCCACTCCATAAAACTCTACATTTTTATCCAATTCCTTAGCTTCTTTAACTAAATAAGATAGGTGTAAATCTCCTGACACCTCTCCTGTAGAAACAAATATTTTCATATTTTCACTCCAATAATAAAGATATTATTTTTTTCAGCTAACTCTATACAATCTTTCATATCTAAAAATAACATCTTATTTGCTTCAGCTACAATTCCTTTAGCTTTTATTTGTATGGCTTTTTTTACTGTTTCTATTCCTATTGCTGGTATATCAACTCTCATATCTTGTTGAGGTCTTGCCATTTTTATGATTATGCACTTTTCTCCTGCATATTCTCCTGCTCTTTCTATTGTTTTATCAGTTCCTTCTATTCCCTCTAAGGCTACTACTGATGAATCCTTACAAACAACTGTTTGACCTGCATCTATTTCACTTAATGCTTTAGCTGCTTCAGTCCCTATTTGTATTGTTTTTTTATCCTCTTGAGAAGGTACATTTTTAGTATAATACCTCTCTTTAAACATCATATCTCCTAATAAATGATTCTGAGGTAATACTTTTATCCTATTCAATCTTAAAAATGATATCACACCAAATAACAAAGTCTCATCTTTTTTATCTGGTAGTTTTTCCATTAGTTTCTCTCCAAAATAATCTAATTTCATCTCCTGAAATAAAATTGATTTCTCTACTTTTCCAAGCATTACAACTTCATTTATATCATTTAGTAATAAATATTTTGTTATCTCTCCTATTTCTCCTATATTAAAACTTTTATAGTTTTTATGTTGTTTTATATCCTCTTCAATTGTTTCAAAAAGTCCTATTAAGTATACCTCTATCCCTTTAGCTTCCGCTTCTTTAAGGAAATATAGAGGTAACTTTCCGTTACCTACTATTATTCCAACTTTTTTCATTATCTTGTAATCCCCCTGTTACTAGTTTTTATAAACTCTACAAGATACTTTATATTTTTGTCTTCAGGAAATTCGTTTTCAAGCTCAACTAAAGCATCTTTCAATGGATTTCCATTTCTAAATATAATTCTATATGCTTTTTTCAAATTTGAACGATCCTCTTCTGTAAATCCTTTTCTTCTAAGTCCAACCGTATTTAATCCTCTTATTACAGCTTTATTTCCTTCAGCCATTACAAATGGACAAATATCTTGGTTTATTGCACTCCCTCCACCAGTCATAGAGTAAGAACCTATTCTACAGAATTGATGAACAGGTGTTAAACCACCAATTATAGCAAAATCATCAACAGTTACATGCCCTGCTAAAGTAACTCCATTTGCTAGTATACAATTATCTCCTACTATTACATCATGAGCTACATGAACATATGCCATTAATAAATTATTGCTTCCAATTCTAGTTTCCCATCTATCATCAGTTCCTCTGTGAATCGTCACAAACTCTCTAATGCTATTGTTATCTCCAATTATAGTTTTTGTTGGCTCACCCTTATACTTTAAATCTTGTGAAGCTTTACCAATAGAAACAAAAGAATAGATTGTGTTATTTTCTCCTATTTCAGTTATTCCCTCAACTACAACATGAGATTGTAATACTGTATTTTTTCCTATCCTTACGTCTTTTCCCACTATACAGAAAGGACCTATCTTTACTCCCGGTTCCAGTATTGCTCCATCCTCAACTATAGCAGTGCTATGAATTTCAGTCACTATTTTTTCACCCTACTCTCTATTTTTCCATAATAGTAAATGTAAATGATGCCTCAGTCACCACTTTATCATCTACTTTTGCTACTCCTGTAGCTTTTACTATATTTCTTCTTAATTTATCAACTTGTACTTCATATATTAATTGATCTCCTGGTCTAACTGGAGCTTTAAACTTTACATTTTCAATTGCAGCAAAATATGGCACTTTTCCTTCTGTATCATCTAAAACTAAAACTCCTAAACATTGCGCCATTCCTTCTACAATTAAAACTCCTGGCATAATTGGATGTCCTGGAAAGTGTCCATTAAAAAACTCTTCATTTACAGTTACGTTTTTTAATCCTCTTATTTTTTGCGCCTCTTTATCCATCTCTAAAACTCTATCAACTAATAAAAACGGATATCTGTGTGGTATTCTTTTCATTATCTCCATAACATCTAACATATTTTTTCCTCCTGCTTTTTAAGTAATTTTGCAAATTCTATATCTAAAGCATGACCTGCTTTGATAGCTATTATGTGTCCTTTTATAGGTCTATTTAATACCTTTAAATCCCCTATTAAATCTAAAATTTTATGTCTTACAAACTCATCTTCAAATCTTAAACCACTTGGATTTAAAACTCCATCTTTTTTTACAACAATGGCATTATCTAGCGTTCCACCTAAAGCTAAATTATTTTTCTTTAAATAATCTATTTCATAATCAAATCCAAAAGTTCTTGCATTTGCTATTTCATTTTTATAAGACTCCATATCTAAAACAACTTCTAACATCTGACTTTTTAAAAATGTGTGATCAAACTTAATAGTATAAGTTATTTTATATCCATCATATGGCAATGCTACTATATGTTTATCCCCTACAGTTAAATTTATAGGCGTTTTTATTTCAATCTCTTTGACCTCTTCTTCCAACTCTTGAACTCCAACACTTTCAATAACTTCTAAGAAAACTCTAGCACTTCCATCTCCTATCGGAAGTTCATTTCCATCTAACTCAACAATTAAATCTGTTATTTCAGCTATATAAAGAGCTGATAAAAAATGTTCAATTGTATAAACTGCTGCTCCAAATTCATTTTTTAAATTTGTTCCTCTAGTTAGATCAAATGTATTTTCTATATCCATAGAAATTACATTTTTACCACTCTCTAAATCCACTCTTTTAAAGATTATTCCACCATTTTTAGCTGGAATTAATTTCATTTTTATCTCTTCACCTTTGTGAAGACCAATCCCATTATATTGAATTTCTTTATTAAGAGTCTTTCTCTTCATAAATTTTCTCTCCTTTTAACTTATGCTTTAGTTAAAAACTTTGTTGCTAAAGCTAAAGCTATATCTTTTTTCCCATCTACAAATTGTACACCTAATTTTTTTTCTGATATTTCAACTACTTTTCCTAATCCAAACTTTGTATGAATAACTTTTTCTCCCATAGCAAAAGGAGAATTTGAAATATTTTTCATCTTTTTTAAATCTTCTGCAGTTATAATATTTTTATAACCTGTTATTTTTTTATCATTTGTAGAGAGTTTTGATTTTGGTAATAACTCTTGAGCTTTCTCTACTTTATCTAAAACTTCAGCTGGAAGTTCATCTATAAATCTTGATTTTATTTTTGTTAAAAATTCACCGTAAACAAATCTACTTTTTGCATGTGTTAAATACAATTTTTCCTCTGCTCTAGTTATTGCAACGTAGCAAAGTCTTCTCTCTTCCTCTAATTCCTCTGGATTGAAAAGTACTTTCTTTGAACCAGGGAAAATATCATCTTCTACCCCTGTTAGAAAAACAACAGGAAACTCCAATCCTTTAGAGTTATGGATTGTCATTAATTTTATATAATCTGACTCCCCTTCTAAATCATCTGTTGCACTAACAAGAGATATATTCTCTAAATATTCTCTCAATGTTAAAAAGTCCACTGTTTTTTCTAACTCTACTATAGAGTTTTTTAATTCCTCTACGTTCTCTATTCTTCCCTCAGCTTCTGCACCATACGTTGAATTTAAATAAGAGAAATATCCCACTCTTCTTATTAATTCATCAAATACCTCACTTACACTTCCTTCATGACTTAACTCTATCAAGTCATTTAAAATTGTATATAGCTCATCTAAAGCTATTTTTACACCTGACGTTAAGCCCGGGATTTCCATTCCTTTTCCAAGAGCTTCAAACATTGAAATATTTGCTTCATTTGCATAATCTCTTATTTTTTCTATACTTTTATCCCCTATTTTTCTCTTAGGAACATTTATTATTCTGTTTAAATTTATTGCATCCTGAGGATTATTTATTACTGTTAAATATGCCACTATATCTTTTATTTCAGCTCTTTGGTAGAATTGCATTCCACCAAAAACCTTATATGGAATATTATATTTTAATAATCCCTCTTCAAAAAGTCTAGATTGAGCATTTGTTCTATAAAGAATTGTAAACTCTCTGTAGCTTTTTCCCATATTTTTTCTTTTCACAATCTCTTCAATTATATAGTTTACTTCTTCTCTTCCATCTAAGCACTCTTTTATAGTAATTAGTTCTCCTTGAGGTTTTTTAGTCCATAAATTTTTATCTTTTGCTGTTTTATTGTTTTTTATCACTTCATTTGCTGCTGTCAAAATTGCAGATGTTGAACGATAATTTTCTTCAAGTTTAACAACCAAAGCATCTTTATAATCCTTCTCAAAATCTAATATATTCTTTATATTAGCACCTCTAAAACCATATATACTCTGGTTTTCATCACCAACTACGCATATATTTCTATATTTCGCTGCTATTTTACTAACTATATTATACTGAATATTATTTGTATCCTGATATTCATCAACCATTATATATTGAAATTTTTCTTGGAGCTTTTCTAAAACCTCTGGAATATCTAACAATTTATGAAGATTAACTAAAATATCTGAAAAATCCATTCCATTATTCTCTTTTAAAGTTCCATTATACCTTCTATAGCACTCTAATATTATTTTATAATTAGAATCAAATCTATTTTCTTTTTCATAATCAGATACACTCACACTATTTTCTTTTAGTTTTGATATAATTGAAACTACAGCTCCTTCTGTTAATGACTTATCATTAACAACAAGCTCTTTCATAATTCCTCTTATTACTCTTTTTTGATCATCTGTATCATATATTGTAAAGTTAGCATTATAACCTAATTTATCTCCATATACTCTTAATAATCTTACACCAAAAGAGTGAAAAGTTGATATCATAGCTTTATGTGCATCTTCTCCAATTAAAAGTTCAACTCTTTCTCTCATCTCTTTAGCCGCTTTATTTGTAAATGTAACTGCTAAAATCTTATAAGGAGAGATTCCTTTTTCATTTATCATATGCGCAATTCTATACGTAATGGTTCTTGTTTTTCCAGACCCAGCTCCTGCTAATATTAAAAGTGGTCCTTCAATTTTTTTAGCCGCTTCTCTTTGTTTTTCATTTAATTTATCTAATATACTCATAATTACTCCTTTAAAATTATACCATATAATTATATTACTATTCAAATAAAATACCCGATTTTCCAATAGTTTTTTTGGATTTTATCGGGTATCATAATCAATTATTTTTTATTCAACGTCTTCTTTTGATCTCTCTGTAAAAAATTTTGTTAAATTAACTAGTATATAGTAACAAGTAACTATAAACATGCTGTATTTCAATGTCGCTAAAATTAAGACAATAAACGGTATTGTTAGTTTTTTAGGAACAAATCCAAATACTTTATCAGGTGTTTTAAACGGTATTGTACTTACCATTAAAATTGCAGCTAATAGTGTTAATCCTACAAAAACTTCTATTGAAAATAGATTCATTCCAAAATTTGTTTTTACTACTTCAACAAATAATAAGTATGAACACACAACTGATGCTCCCGAAGGAATTGGCATACCGCTAAAATCATCTTTTTCACTTGATGCTGTTGTTACTATGTTAAACTTAACTAATCTCATAACTCCACATAGTGCATATATAAACGATATTGGAATAACAAAAGACTTCATTCCATCAGAACTTTTTAGTACTGAATAAACCAATATACCTGGTGCTAATCCAAAAGATATTGCATCACAGAAAGAGTCGAACTCCTTTCCAAATTCACTAAATGCATCTAGTTTTCTCGCTGTTTTTCCATCTAAACCGTCGCATACCATAGCTAATATTATAAACCAAATAGCTTTTGAGAAATCCCCCGCTATGGAAGCTGTGATACTTAGATATCCTAAAAACATATTCGCTGCTGTAATTGCATTAGGTGCAATATACTTTCTTTCTACCATTTTTAATCATCTCCCTGTTTTTACAAATCTATTTGATTTTATCATATATATGATATAAAATCAATATATCTATACTTTTCAAAATAATCTAGTGAAAGCGAGTAATGTATGAATAAAAAATATTTTTTTAATCTTTTTCCAAATGAAGATGAATTTCTAATAGCTTCTATTTGGGAGGATTTGTCGTTATGTTTAGAAATTGATTATCCTGTTTATGGCTCTATTTTTTTACCCCCACAAATCTGGACAAAACTTCATGATGTTTGTGAATCAATTAATTTAAATATGCTTACTTTAGGTTTAACTCCTCATAGTGAAAAACAGTTAGTAATTTTTACACCAAAAAACTTTGATTTTTTACATTTAGAGGAAGTTGTTACTTATTTTAAAATTGATGCTTCTAATAAATTTAAAATTTTACAACACAAAGATTTTTTAGGTACTATTATGGGGCTTGGACTTAAACGAGAAACTTTAGGTGATATTATCGTTAAAGACAACATCGGTTATTGTATAGCTACAAATGATATTTTTAGTATTATAAAAAATAATCTTGAGCAAATAAATACTATTCCTATAAAAATTAGCACCATCAGTACTTCTCAAGTACCTCAATTGGAATTTAAAGAGATTACAGATACTGTTTCATCTTTTAGACTTGACTCTATTATATCTTCTATTGCAAATTCATCTAGAAACATCAGTACAAACTTGATTGAAAGTGGAGATGTTTTAATTAACTATAATACTGAGAAAAGCAAAAATAAAATAGTTAGTATTGGTTCAGTAATTACAATTAGAAAAAAAGGAAAATTTATTTTAGAAAAAAACTTAGGTGAAAATAAAAAAGGAAAATTTAAAATTCTTATAAAACAATACATTTAGGGAGGGGTTTCATGAAAACTGTTAAAACTATCGATGCTACTGGTATGATTTTATGCCATGATATAACAAAAATTATTCCTGGAGAATTTAAAGGAGTAGCATTTAAAAAAGGTCATATTATAAAAGAAGAGGATATTCCAGAGCTTTTAAAACTTGGAAAGGATAATCTTTATGTGTGGGAACATCAAGAGGGAACTCTACATGAAAATGACGCTGCAATTAGAATAAAAGAGCATATTGCTGGCGAAGGCTTAGATTTTTCAACAATAAAAGAGGGAAAAATAGATTTTATTGCTAATCTTGATGGACTATTAAAAGTTGATGTAGCTGAATTGCTAAAAATAAATAGCTTAGGAGAAATTATTGTATCCACTTTACATAACAATACACCTGTAAAAAAGGGAACAAAAGTGGCAGGAACAAGAGTTATTCCTCTAGTTATCAATGAAGATAAAATTATAGAGATGGAAAATATCTCAAAAGAAAATATTATTAAAATTTTGCCAATCAAACCAAAAAAAATAGCTATCATAACTACTGGAAACGAGGTTTTTTATGGAAGAATTCAAGATAAATTCGGTCCTATTCTAACTAAAAAAGTTGAAGAATATGGATGTAAAGTTATTTACCACGCATTCTCTTCAGATGAAAAAGAGATGATAAAAGAGAAAATACAAGAAGCTTTAGATAGTGAAGCTGAACTTATTCTTTGTACTGGTGGTATGTCTGTAGATCCTGACGACAGAACTCCTCTTGCTATAAGAGAGATGGGTGGAGAATTAATCACTTATGGATCGCCCGTTTTACCTGGAGCTATGTTACTTTTAGCTTATCATGGAGATAGGGCTATTTTAGGATTACCTGGTTGTGTTATGCACTCTAAAAGAACTGCTTTTGACTTAGTTTTGCCTAGAATTTTAGCCGATGAAAAAATAAATTTTGAAGATATTGCAGCATATGGTCATGGTGGACTTTGTCTTGACTGTCCAATTTGTACTTTTCCACATTGTTCTTTTGGAAAATAAGTAACAAAATAAAAACACTTCTATACAAAGATTCTCTCTTTGGATAGAAGTGTTTATTTTAATAAAATCTTATTATTTGTGAATATTTCTTTTGTTCATTTGAATTTAATCTCTGAATTTCTCTTTTACCTTCAACTTTATTAGAACCATTTGTAAAATCTGTTATTCCAGCCCATGGCTCTAAACAGATAAATTCACTTGAATCTGTACTTGTCCATAAAGTTAATATTGGTAAATTTTCAAATTTAAATTCAATTCCATGAGAAGAGTTTAAATGTTTTATATCTATTTCTTTATTCTCCATCCCTTCAAATACTAATGCATCTTTAGCAAATTTATCTTTCGATAAATTAAACTTCTTACACACCGTTATCTTCTCTGGAACATCAAATAAAAAAGAGTTATTTCTTTCGTCAATTTTATATAAGTTACACTCTTCTTCTTCTTTTAATTCTAAATAATAATTCTCAAAAGTTTTGTCATTATTATAGTTACAATAAAAAGCTGTATGTCCACCAATATGATAGAACATCTCAACTACATCATTGTTTTTAACTATATAATTATGATGTAAAGTATCCTCTACTAATATGTATTCAACTATTAAAGAGAAATTGTAAGGATATCTTTCCTTTGTATACGAATTTGGTTTTAACTGAAATCTTGCTATAGTGTTTGTCACTTCTAAAGTTTCAAACTCTAAATCTCTAGCAAATCCATGTTTTGTCATTGGAAGAGTAACTCTCTCACTTTTTCCTAAAGGATAATCTATTTCTCCATTTAAAATATTACCAATAAAAGGAAATAGGTTTGGAGCACTTTTTTTAAAGCTTCCTTCAGTTCCTGGCCAAATATATTCAATTCCACTCTCTTTATTTATAACACTTTTCAATTCTGCACCAAACTTATTAATTAGTACAGTTAACTTTTCATTCTCTATTTTCACCATGAGAATTATCCCCCTATTTTTAAATTAGTATTGTACTAAATTTGGAAATTGAGAATCTAAAATTTCATCCATTTGAGCTGTAAATTCAGCATTTTCCTCATTTTTTAAGAACTCTTCTACATCTCCTGTAATCTCAATTCTCTCAATGATATCTCCTTGCTTTACTGAGTCTACAACTTTTTGGTCAGCTTCAGATACAACTTCACCAAAAATTGTATGCTTATAGTTTAACCAAGGTGTCTCAACATGAGTTATGAAGAATTGTGATCCATTTGTTTCTGGTCCAGCATTAGCCATTGCTAATACTCCTTTTTTATCAAAAACTACTCCCTCTTTAAACTCATCTATAAATTGGTATCCTGGTCCACCTGTTCCTGTTCCTGTTGGGTCTCCACCTTGAATCATAAAGTCTTCAATTACTCTATGGAATTTAATACCATTATAGTATCCTCTCATTGCTAAGTGTGCAAAGTTTAATACTGTTACTGGTGCTACTTCTGGGAAAAGAACTAAGTTAATATCTCCTCTTGGTGTAACTATTTTAGCGTTTAATTTTACTTCTTTCATATTTCTTACCTCCATATTTTTTCCTAAAACAACTCTTGGTTTTGCAAACATCTTTTTCGAAAGAAAAAAGACAATAAATACTGCCAATAAAATCAAAATCTGTTTGAACCCTTTTTCCATTCTTACTAGTCCTCCATTTTAAAAGCTTCTTTATATGTTTCTAAAAGTTCCTCTTCTGAAACAACCCCGTAAATTTCATAAGGCCATTTAGATTCTAACTTCTTTTTTAATTGATTGATATCTTTTTCAACAACTAAGTACTTATCCTCTGTATCTCTAAGTTTTTCTCTCACTGGTTGCAGCTTATAAATTATATCAAATTGTTCCTCTTCTTGTATAGTATCTTTTAATAAGTTTTCTAAATTTTGTTCTTCTATTGCTAGTTTATTGTATCTATTAAGTATTTTATCCTTTTTGTCCAATAATCTATTTAGATTATATTTAAAAAATCTTTTTACAACTACAGCTCCCGATTTCCCTTTCAGTTCTTCTCTCTTTTTTAAAGTTTCTTGAATTTTTTCAACCGGTAATCTATTTTTTTCTCTTATTTCTTCTACCATATCTTTAAAAGAATTGAACTCTTCTTCATTCATTTTATCCACTTTCATCTCTAAAAGTGCTCCATATATTTTTTCATAAGGTAATAAAACTTTTTCATTTAAAATTTCCTCACCTGAAATATCTCCCATTTCTCTTAACTTATCTAATTGAGTAGAAGTAATTTTTAAAACTGTTAAAATTACTTCTTGAGCATAACTTATAAATTCCTCTTTTTTCATTATTCTCTCTCCTTTTTTCTCATAGATTTCCCAGCTAAAACTCCAGTAGAACATGCTGCTTGAATATTATAACCACCTGTATCTCCATCAATATCTAAAAGTTCTCCAACTAAATAAAGACCTTGTATTTTTTTAGATTCCATAGTTTTAGCATTTACCTCATCTAAAGAGATTCCACCTCTTGTTACCATAGCCATCTCAAAACTTCCAACTTTTGTTATCTCCATCTTATTCGAAGTTAATGCTTTTACTAGACTCTCTCTTTTTTCTTTTGAAAGTTCTGCCATTTTTAACTCTTCATTTATTTCTAAAATAGACAATATAGTTTTTATAAATCTTTCAGGTAAAAAATAATAAGATAAAACTTTCTTTATAGTTTTTTTACCATCTTTATTCATCTCTTCGATTAGCTCTTTATTTAAAACCTCATACTCTTTTCCAATATAATTAATCTCCAACTGACTTTCACTTTCAACAAATCTTGAGTTATCCAATATTCCAGGACCACTAAAATTCGTATGTGTCAACAATACAGCTCCTTTTTTTTCTATAACTTTTTTATTCTCTTTCCAAATAGTAATTTTAACATTTTGAAAACTTATTCCTGAAAGTTCTTGAAAAAAATAATCTCTTACATATATGGGACTTAATGCCGGTTTTGGCGGTATAATTTTATGCCCTAGCTCCTTAGCCATCACATATCCATCCCCTGTTGTTCCAACTCCAGGATAAGATTTTCCACCTGTTGCTAAAACTAAATTATCACACTTGTATAATCCTTTGTCTGTAAAAATTGAAAATAATTCTAAGTTTTTTTGAATACTTTCTATTTTTATTCCCTCTATTGTTTTAATACCTAGAGTCATCATCTTTCTTTTTAAAAGATCTACAACATCTAAAGAACTAAATGTTTCAGGAAAATATTTTCCAGTTTCTTCCACTAAAACTAGAGGTAATCCATTTTCTCTAAAAAATGTTTTTAACATCTCTGGAGAATATTTATTTAAAGCCTCTTTTAAAAATTTTCCATTTAGACCGTATTTATCAGAAAAATCTTTAGGTTTTCCAGTATGAGTTAAATTGCATTTCCCACTCCCAGCTACCAATATTTTATTCCCTATACGTTTATTCTTTTCTAAAAGAGCTACTTTAAACCCTCTTTCTGCTGCTGTAATAGCTGTAAAAATTCCTCCTGGTCCTCCTCCAACTACTATTAAATCAAATTCATTCATTATCTAGCTCCATAATATTGATAATAGTGACATTTTATTCCACCATTATATAGCTTTCTATTTTTTGTAGCCTTTTTTCCAAATACTTTTTCAAAGTTTTCATAAGATGTAATTATATAGTAAGACCATTTTGGAAATCTCATTTGGAAAATATCTCCCATAAGACCATATAATCTTTCTACAGCATCTTCATCTAACAAACGATCTCCATATGGTGGATTTGATATTATACATCCTTTTTCTGCCATCGTTTCCAACTCTAAAAAGTTCATACATTTAAATTCAATCTCTTCTTCTACTCCAGCTCTTATAGCATTTAATTTGGCTACTTCTACTGTTTCAGAGTCTATATCAGAAGCATATATTTTTACTTCTTTATCGTAATCTTCTCTTGAAAATGCTTCATCTCTTAAATCAATCCATAGGTTTTCAGGTATTATATCCCACTTTTCAGATGCAAAGTTTCTATTTACTCCTGGAGCTACATTTCTCGCTATCATAGCTGCTTCTATTGCAATAGTTCCTGTTCCACACATTGGATCTAACAGAGGTCTATCTCCGCCTTTCCAACGACTTAATAAAACTAAAGCTGCTGCCATTGTTTCTTTTAAAGGCGCTTCATTTATTAAGTTTCTATAACCTCTTTTATGCAATCCTTCACCACTTGTATCAATCATAACTAAAAATATATCGTTATGTGCTTGTATTTTAACTCTATAATGAGCTCCTGTTTCAACAAGTCTTTCTGTTTGATATGCCACTTTTAATCTTTCAACTATCGCTTTTTTTACAATTTTTTGAATATCAGATTTCGAAAAAAGTTTACACTTTACTGAACTTACCCAACTTATTGGAAACTCTCCATCTATTGAAATTATATTTTCCCAAGGTAATCTTTTTATATTTTCAAATAAATTATCAAAAGTTAAAGCTTTAAACTCTCCCATTTTTATAAAAACTCTATCTGCACATCTTAAATGTAAGTTAGCCTCTACAATGTCCTTTTCATCTCCATCGAATTCAACTCTTCCATTAAATGTTTCAATATTTTCAAATCCTAAATCTTTACACTCATCTTTAACAACACTCTCTAATCCCATTGTTGCTGAGGCTATTAATCTATACTTCTTACTCATCTATTCACTCCTTTTTTTTAAACACTCTAAATATA
>NZ_CAMQXC010000032.1 GCF_947038635.1 uncultured Cetobacterium sp.
CAGGAGATTATATAAATAAACTTTTAAAAGAATATCCAAAAGCTGAAATAATTCCTGTTGATAGTGAGCACTCAGCTTTATTTCAAAGCATGCAAGGAAGTAGAAAAGAAGAGGTAAAAAATTTAATTATAACAGCTAGTGGTGGAACTTTTAGAGGGAAGACCTTAGAAGAATTAAAAGATGTAACAGTTGAGCAAGCTCTAAAACATCCGAATTGGTCTATGGGAAAGAAAATAACTATTGATTCTTCAACGCTTGTAAACAAAGGGCTAGAGGTAATAGAAGCACATATGTTATTTGGAATAGAATATGAAGACATAGAGGTTTTAGTGCATCCTCAAAGTATAATCCATTCAATGGTAGAGTTTGTAGATAATTCTATAATTGCTCAAATAGGAGCACCTGATATGAAATTACCAATTCAATATGCATTCACATATCCAGAAAGAGAAAGTAGTAGTGAATTAGAAAGATTAAGTTTAAAAAATTTAAGAGAACTTACTTTTAGTCAAATTGATAACAAAGTATTTAAAGGTGTGGAGTTAGCTTTTCAAGCTGGAAAAATAGGAAAAACAATGCCTTGTGTTTTTAACTCGGCAAATGAGGTTGCAGTAGAGTTATTTTTAAAAGGTCAAATAAAATTTTTAGAAATATATGAAATAATAGAAAAAGCTATGGAACTTCATAGAGTAAAAGAGATAGATTCTTTAGAAATAATAAAAAATGTAGACAAAGAAACAAGAAAGTGGGTTTATGATAATTATGCAAGAAAATAAAGGAAGACTTATAGTTATAGAGGGAACTGATTCAAGTGGAAAAGAAACGCAAACAGCGATGCTGTTTGAAAGGTTATCAGAAAAAATAAGTAATATAAGAAAGATATCTTTTCCAAATTATGAAAGTCCAGCGTGTGCTCCAGTAAAAATGTATTTAGCAGGAGATTTTGGGACAGATGCTGAGAAAGTAAATCCATATCCAGCTTCAACAATGTATGCAATAGATAGATACGCATCTTTCAAAACTGATTGGGGAAATTTTTATAATAGTGGTGGAGTAATCATTACAGATAGATATACAACATCAAACATGGTTCATCAAGCATCTAAAATAGATAATCCTCAAGAGAAAGAGATGTATTTATCTTGGCTAGAGGATTTAGAGTACAATAAAATGGAAATACCTAGACCAGATTTAGTTATTTTCTTAAATATGCCAACAGAAACTGCTCAAAAATTAATGGCTGAAAGAAAAAATAAAATAACTGGCGAGGACAAAAAAGATATTCATGAAAAAAATGTTGAATATCTAAAAAAATCTCATAAGAATGCGTGTGAAATATCTAAAAAATACTCTTGGAAAGAGATCAAATGCGTTGAAAATGATAGATTAAAAACAATAGAAGAGATTTCAGATGAAGTATTTGAGCTCGTAAGCGAAATTTTATAACAGGAGGAAAGATGGATATAATAATAGCGCTATTATTACTAGGATTGATAATTTTTATACATGAATTAGGACACTTTTTAGCAGCAAGATTTTTTAAAATGCCTGTTTCTGAATTTGCTATAGGAATGGGACCGGAGTTATACTCTTATTATACTGGAAAAACTCTATACTCTATTAGAATAATACCTATAGGTGGATTCGTAAATATTGATGGTATGGAAGTTGAAAGTAAAGTAGAAAATGGATTTAATAGTAAGTCACCTTTTGCAAGATTTGTGGTTTTATTTGCAGGAGTATTTATGAATTTTATGTTAGCTTTATTAGTAATTTTAGGAATAACATTTACTAGTGGAAAAGCTATTCAAAATACAAATCCAGTAGTAGGAAATATAATAAAAGAAGCAAAAGCATCAACTGTTTTAAAAGAAAATGATATTATAAAAGAGATTGATGGAACAAAAATAACTACTTGGTCGGAGATTGGTGAAACAATAGCAAAAGATTCTAAAAAGAGAGATGCTTTAGATGTAGTTATAGAAAGAGATGGAAAAACTTTAGATTTAGTAGTTCCATTAACTAAAATAAGTGAAGAAAAACCAGCTATTATGGGAATAATTCCTGAATATAAATTTGAAAAATATGGTTTTGGAGAGGGAATAAAACAATCTTTCAAAATATTTATAGGTGTATTTGAGGATACATTAGGTGGAGTTAAGATGCTTGTGACGGGAAAAGTAAAAGCTAAAGATATTAGTGGACCTGTGGGAATAGTTAAAGTTGTAGGAGAAGCAAGTAAAAGCGGAAGCTCTGGAATTTTAGTTTGGTTATTAGCAATATTATCAATAAATGTAGGAATATTTAATTTATTACCTTTTCCAGCTTTAGATGGTGGAAGAATTTTATTTGTTATTTTAGAATTAATTGGAATAAAAGTTGATAAAAAGCTTGAAGAGAGAGTTCATACAGTTGGTATGATTATGTTATTTGGGTTGATTATATTTGCAACAGCTAACGATATATTTAATATTTTTAAATTTTAAATTAAAAATAAGGACGTGATTGTGTGACAAAAAGAGATCGTATAAAAAGAACTGCAACTATTTTGTTTGCAGCTAATGGAATTAGAAATACAAAAATAGAAGATATAGCAAATGTTTTAGGAATGGCCAAAGGCGGATTCTATTACTATTTCAAAAGTAAAGAAGAATTACTACTAGAAATAATGGACAATTCAGTTATAAGTAGAAAAGAGTTTTTAAAAGAGGTTGGAGACTTAGATGTTCCATTTGAAGAGAAATTAAAAATGATTGTTAGAAGAAGGTTAACTTTAAAAGATGATAGATATAATCTATTTCTATTTGCAAAAATATATGAGAATGGAGAAATAAATCTAACATATGATGATTACATGAAGAGAGATATCATATTTAGTGAATTTTTAAATAATAATAGAGAGCATATAAAAGAAGAGTATAGAAGCGAAATAGAAAAAATTAGAACAATGTTAAGTTCATCATTAACAACTCTTTTATTATATTTAATAACTCAAACAGGAATAGAGGTAGTAGATGAGGATAGTTATAAAAGAATGGTTGAAAAATATGCAACGATTGATATAACTAGAGAGATTGAAATGTTTTATAATCTGTTTTTAAAGTCTATGTTAAATTAATTTATATATAAAATAGACATTAATGTGGAAAATGTAACAAAATAAAAAGGAAAAAAGAGAAGAAATTTGAACTAATGTTTAGAGTGAAACTCTTTGAAATAATCTAGAACAGAATTTTTTAAAAAAGTCTTGAAAAATAACAAAATATCAATTATAATACATTGTTATCGAAAATAGAAAGTAGGAGGAAAAGGATGAAAAAATCAATATTAGTAGTTTCAGAAAGAAAAGAAACATTAAAACAAGTAAGAAAAGCTTTATCAGAAGTTTATGAAATAATAACATTTAATAATTTATTAGATGCTCTAGATATGTTAAGAGAGAGTGATTTTGATGTAGTTTTATTAGATGAGTATTTAACATGGTTTAATTTTTCAGAAGCTAAAAGAAAGTTAAATGGAATAGGTAAAGATTTCGTAGTAATAGGATTACTTGATGAAGAAAATGAAGCTTTAATTCAAGAGATGAAGGAAGCAGATATCTATAACTATCTATTAAAACCAGTAGATGTTAAAGAGATGAACAGAATAATGATACCAGCTTTAAGAAGTTTAGAAATTGTAAAAGAGAAAAGAAAATTAGAAGAGAAGCTTTCAGATACAGAGGATGAAAACGAAATAATTGGACAATCTGCAAGAATTAAAGAGGTAAAAAACTTAATTGATAAAGTAGCAGAGAGTGACTTAACTGTTTTAATAACAGGAGAAAATGGAGTTGGAAAAGAGTTAATCGCTAAAGAGATATTCAAAAAGAGTGATAGAAGAAAAGAGAACTACATAACAATTTCATGTGCTTCTTTACCAGAAGATTTAATTGAAAGAGAGTTATTTGGTTATGAAAGAGGAGCGTTCTTAGGAGCAACTACAAGTAAAAAAGGAATTTTAGAAGAAGCGGATGGTGGAACTGTATTCCTTGATGAGATATCAGCAATGGATTTAAAAGCTCAATCAAAAGTTCTTAGAGTTATTGAGTATGGAGAGTTCAGAAGAGTTGGTGGAAATAAATCAAGAAGAGTAGATGTTAGATTTATAGTATCTACTAATAAGGATTTAAAAGAGGAAACAGAAAAAGGTAAATTTAGAAAAGATTTATATCATAGATTAACAGCTTTCCCAATTGAAGTAGCACCTTTAAGAGATAGAAAAGATGATATTCCTATGTTAGCAAACTATTTCTTAAATAAAATTGTAAAAGATTTAAGAAGAGAAATACCTGTTATTTCAGGAGATGCTATGAAGTATTTAATGGAATACTCATATCCAGGAAATATAAGAGAATTAAAAAATATGATTGAAAGAATGGTAATTTTATGTAACGATAGAAATATTGATGTAGAAGATTTACCGTTAGAAATAAAAATGAAATCTGATACAGTTGAAAATAAAACTGTTATTGGAGTGGGACCTTTAAAAAATATATTAGAGCAAGAGATATATGCTTTAGATGAAGTTGAAAAAGTAGTAATTGCAATGGCATTACAAAAGACAAGATGGAATAAACAAGAAACATCTAAGCTTTTAGGAATTGGAAGAACAACTCTTTATGAAAAAATCAGAAAATATGGATTAGATACGAAATAATATTTACAAAATTCTTCGGAGGGGTTAAAAATGGCAATTAGAAAGTTTAGAAAAAATATGAAACCAGTTATCTGGATAGTAACAATATTCTTTTTAATAAGTTTGATAGCAGGTTATGCAATGTCATTTAGAAGTAGTTCTGCAAATACACAACTAGCTTTTAAACTAAATGGTAAAAAAGTTACAATGGTAGAAGCACATAGATCTATGGCTATAATGTCTGAGAATTATAAAAGATATTTAGGAACTAATATAGATCCAGAGCTAATGAACACAATAGCTTTTAATGAGTTAATCAACAGAAATCTTTTATTAGAGATGGCAGATAAATTAAAGATAAAAGTTTCAGGATCAGAAGTGAGTGCTCAAATGGATCAAATAAAGGCAGCTTTTCCTGACAAAGAGCAGTTTAAAAGTGCACTTTTAAGTCAAGGATATACTACAAAAACTTTAGAAAATGAAATTAGAGAAAACTTAATACTACAAAAAGCATCAGAAGCTATAACTGCTGGAGTTCAAGTAACTCCTGCAGAGATTGATGAGTATTATGCTGATTATAAATATACAATGTTCCAAGGGAAACCATTAGAAGAAGTTAAAAGTCAAATAGAGCAAGCTTTAAAAATGCAAAAAGGTGCTGAAGCATATGCAAAAGATATGTCCGAAGCTAGAGCAAAAATGAAGTTAGAGGATTTAGATAAAAACTTCGATGCTTATGTAGAAAAAGAGTCTTTTGAATTTGATGGAGTTAAAGTAAGCAACGTTGAGTTTGATAAAAGAGTTCTAAATACATTAGCAATGACTAAAGGTGATTTAGAAGGAGCAAAAGAGTTAGCAAAATCATCGATTGAATCAGAGATAAAGTTATTAAAGGCATCTGAAGCTAAAGGTATAAAAGTAGATTCTGTTTTACCTTTAGATTTACAAGTTGCAAATGCTGTAAAAGAACTATATAGTAAATTAAAATCAGAAGTAACATATACTCAAAATGATTTAAAAGAATTCTTTGAAGAGAATCAATTAAATTATGATACATTAGAGAGTGCTGATGCAAATGTCGCTATTTTAAAAGTTCAGCCAACAGAAAGTGATGATCAAAAAGCAAAAGAAAAAGCTGAAGATCTTTTAAAGAAAGTTAATAAGAATAATTTTGCAGAGATGGCTAAAAACTTCTCAGATGGACCAAGTGGTCCTACAGGAGGAGCTTTAGGAACTTTTAAAAAGGGAGATATGGTAAAACCTTTTGAGGATGCAGCTTTTGCAGGAACTCCTGGAGAGATTTATCCAGAAGTTGTAAAAACTCAATTTGGATATCATATAATTTTTGTACAAGAGAAAGATGATAAAGCTGAAACAGTTACAGCAAGCCATATTTTAATTATTCCAGAACCATCAGAAGAAACAATAAATTCAAAAGATACTCAAATTGCTCAAATCGTTAAAGATTTAACAGATAAAACAATAACATTTGATGATTTGAAAAATGATAAAGATATCGTTTTCTCTGAGAAAATAGATGGAATTACAAAAGAAGGATATATTCCAGGATTAGGATATAATGAAGAGTTAGCAAAAGCTATTTATGATTCTAAAGTTGGAGATGTTGGATTTATTAAAGATCAGAAAGATTTTATAATCTATAAAAAAGATTCACAAACAGATGAGAAAAAAGCAGATTTCCAAGAATTTGAAAATCAAGTAAAAACAGATTATATTAATGCAAAGGCTCAAGAAGCTTTAAAAGAGATTGAGTTAAGTACACAAAATACAGAAAATTAAAAAAATGAGAAGGATTTTTAAAAATCCTTCTTTTTATTTAAAAAAAAATTGCATATTTACCAAAAATATAATATAATTTAGGATAGAGCGGTTTGCTCTTAAATATTTTTTACTTAAAAATCTAAGAGATTAGGAGAATATTGATGAAATATAAATCAGAAGATATTGATTTATTGTTACAACAATTACATATTGAAGAGGTTGTAGGAGAATTTGTTGATTTAAAGAAAACAGGAGCTAACTTTAAAGGTTTGTGTCCTTTTCACCAAGATAACAATCCCTCATTTGTGGTAAGTCCAAATAAAAATATATGCAAATGTTTTGTTTGTGGCGCAGGTGGGAATCCTATAAAATTCTATTCAGAGTATAAAAAAATATCTTTTGTTGAAGCAGTAGAAGAGTTAGCAAATAAATATAATATTCCAATAAAAAAAGTAGGAAATAGTAAAGTTAATGAAAATAAAGAGTATTATGAAATTATGGAAGAAGCTCACAACTATTACAAAGAGGAGATGTTTAAAAATACAGCTCGTGATGCTTTAGAATATCTATCTAAAAGAAAGATAAACCCAAAATTAATAAAAGAGAATGAAATAGGATATGCCCCCAACGAATGGACAGGGCTTTATGATTATCTTATAAAAAAGGGGTTTGAAAAAAAGAAGATATTTGATTTAGGATTAGCTAAAGAAAATGAAAAAGGAATTTATGATGCTTTTAGAAATAGGATTATTTTTCCAATATACTCAGTTTCAGGTAAGATTATAGCTTTTGGTGGTAGATCTTTAGAAGATAGTAAGGACATTCCAAAATATATAAATTCACAGGAAACACCTATTTTCTCAAAAGGAAAAAACTTATATGGTTTTATCCAAAAAGGAAGTAACATTAAAAAGAAGAATTATTCGATTCTAATGGAAGGGTATATGGATGTCTTATCAAGTCATTCTTATGGATTTGATGTGGCTTTAGCACCATTGGGAACAGCTTTAACAGAAGAACAAGCACATCTATTAAAAAAATATACTAATAATGTAATACTTTCTTTTGATATGGATGAAGCTGGACAAAAAGCTACTGAGAGATCTATACTTATTTTAAAATCAGCAGGATTCAATATAAGAGTACTATTATATAAAGATGCAAAAGATCCTGATGATTACTTAAAAAAATATGGAAAAGAGGCGTTTTTAAAAGTTGTAAAAGATTCTTTAGAAGCTTTTGATTATCTTTATTTAAGATATTCATCTGAGTATAGTTTAGAAGATCATATGTCAAAACAAAATTTCATAAATAGATTTAAAGATTTTTTTCAATGTTTAGAAAGTGATTTAGAAAGAAGTTTATACATCGATAAATTAGGTAAATCATTAAATATTGAGTTAGATGTACTAAAATCTATTTTAATAACAAACAATAAAAAAAGAATAAAAAATACTTACGAAAAAAAAGAGGAAAGTAAGGATTTAGACGAAAAAGGACTATATAATCTAGAGAAGTTAACATTAGCATTGGTTCTTTCTCAAAATGAGTACATTGAAGATTTTAGGGATAAAGAGATTAGTAGTAGTTTAGGGAAAAAAATATTTCAATATATAGAGTTTTTAAAAGAAAATCAAGAAAAAAGTTCTAACATAATAAAGGATATAATATTAACGGGAAATTTGAGTCAGAATGAAGAGAAAGAGCTAGTAAATATATCGTTACTTTCTATAGATGACTACTCAAATAAATTGGATATAGAAAAAGGGTTTCAAATTATTTTTATGTCATGGTTTATTTTAGAATTAAAAGAAGCATTAAAAGAGAGAAGTAACTTATTAAAACATATTAAGCTAAAGAAAATAGAGGATAAATTGAAACAACATATTGAGTTCAATGACCTTCGTGCATTGTATGATGAATTTAAAAGTATCAATGCTTAAAATTTTGAGAGACAATTTTATTCAATAGAGGAGGCTTCAACTAATGAAGGAGTTTATAAAAAATGAAAAGGTTTTAGCTTTATTAAGAAAGGCAATGGAAAATAAAGTAATAAGCTATGAAGAGATTAATAGCCAATTAAGTGCAGATTTTCCGCCAGAAAGAATAGAGTTTTTAATAAATGGAATGACAGAACAGGGAATAAAAATCATTTCCCAAGAAGAAGTAAAGAAACAGGAAAATATTAAGAGAAAAGACGATGGTAGAAAAGATGTAAAAAAAGTTATAACTCCACTATTAAAAAGACCTGTTGTTGAATTAGATGAAGATGAGGACGAAGAGGAAAAAAGTAGCACTACTGAATATTCAGATGATTTCGATTTTAATCCAGATGAAATTGAAGAGGTAACTGAAGATGATTTAGTAAATGATGATTTATTTAGTATAACTGGTGAAATGGAAGTAGACGAACCTATAAAGATGTATTTAAGAGAGATTGGACAGATTCCGTTATTAACTCATGAAGAGGAGCTAGGATACGCAAAAGCAGCTCTAGAAGGGGACGAATACTCTCAGCAACAGCTTATTGAAGCAAACCTTAGACTAGTTGTAAGTATAGCTAAAAAACATACAAATAGAGGTTTAAAGTTATTAGATTTAATTCAAGAAGGAAATATAGGATTAATGAAAGCGGTAGAAAAATTTGAGTATAGTAAGGGATATAAATTCTCTACATATGCTACTTGGTGGATAAGACAAGCTATTACAAGAGCAATAGCTGACCAAGGAAGAACAATTCGTATACCAGTTCATATGATAGAAACTATTAATAAAATTAAAAAAGAAGCTAGAATATACCTTCAAGAAACAGGAAAAGATGCTACTCCAGAAGTTTTAGCTGATAGATTAGGAATGGAAGTTGAAAAAATTAAAAGTATTCAAGAAATGAACCAAGATCCAATATCTTTAGAAACTCCAGTAGGAAGTGAAGAAGATAGTGAGTTAGGAGATTTCGTAGAAGATAATAAAATGCAAAATCCATATGAATTAACAAATAGAACTTTACTTAGAGAGCAATTAAATGATGTTTTAAAAACTTTAAGTAGCAGAGAAGAACAAGTTTTAATCTTTAGATACGGATTAAATGATGGTGCACCAAAAACTCTAGAAGAGGTTGGAAAAATATTTAAAGTAACAAGAGAGAGAATCAGACAAATAGAGGTTAAAGCACTTAGAAAATTAAGACATCCAAGCAGAAGAAAGAAACTAGAAGATTTTAAAGTATAAAACAATATGGGGGAGATTTCTATCCCCCATTTTATTATGAACTAAAAAAGGGGACACTATGAAGATAAAAGCATTTGAAAAAGAGATATTAGAAAATTGTATTGATGATAAAGACTTTGTAAAATTTTTAAAAGAGAATTCAAATTTAAAATTAGAATTAGAAACTGTAGATATAAGAAAAGAAGAAAAAGTAGAAGAGAATAGTTACGTAGTAGAAGGAATTGTAGGAGAGTATTTAGAAGAAATCTCTTATATTCAGCCACTTTCAAAAGAGGAGCTAAAAACTACTTTAGAAACTTTAGATGAAGAGGAAAGTGCACACAGATTAATAGAGAGTAATTTAAGAGAAGTTGCAAATATAGCTTTTGATTATTTAATAGCTGGAATTGATTATTTAGATCTAATTCAAGAGGGAAATATTGGAGTAATAAAAGCTTTAGAAGAGTATAGACCATCAAATGGAGATATTTTAGAGTATATTAAGTTATGGGCTAGAAGAGAGATGTTACTATTTGTGGATGAAAAAGTAGAAACAGAAAAATATATGTATAAAGGATACTTCTCAAAAAGAAAAGAGGAGTTAATAGAGCATGAGATTGTAGCAGAATTAGAGGAAGAAGAGATTGATGAAATTCCTTTAGATGAAAAATCAGAGATTATAGAGGAAAAAATAAATGAAGTTGAAAAGCTTGATTATAACTCAGTTCTTAAAAAAATATCTCACTTAGAAGAGGAGATTTTAAAAAGATATTATGGACTAATTGGAGATAAAAGAGAATCTCTATTTGAAATTGAAAATGCATTAGATTTAAAAAGAGGCGAAGGTGAGCAGCTATTTGAAGAGGCTCTAACAAAAATATCTTTAGGAGGAGGAAGAAGTTTAAAGATATGAAGCTAAGTAAAATTATAAATTTTTTAGAAGAGAAATTTCCAATCTCTTTAGCTGAAGATTGGGATAATGTAGGGTTATTAATAGGAAAAAGGGATTCGAAAATAACAGGAATTTTATTATCATTAGATTTAACAGAGAGTGTTATTGATAAAGCGATTGAAACAGGTGCAAATCTAATAATAACGCATCACCCGGTAATCTTTACATCTTTGAAAAAGATAACTAATGATACTTTAATAGGACGAAAAATAGTAAAATTAATAGAGAATGGAATTTCAGTATATTCAATGCATACAAATTTGGATTCAGGGAAATCAGGATTAAATGATTTTTTAGGTGAGAATATACTTGGAATGAAAAATGGAAAGATACTTGATCCAATGGAAAGCAATGGAAGAGAGTATGGAATTGGAAGAATTTATAAATTAGATGAAAGTTTAAGTATAGAAAATTTATCAAATTTATTGAAAGAAAAGTTAAATTTAAATAGTATAAATGTAGTGAGATCAAAAGAGGAAAGAGAGATAAAAAAGATCTCTTTAGTCAGTGGGGCAGGGGCGTCTTATTGGAGAAAAGCTAAAAAATTAGGAGCACAAGTTCTAATTACAGGAGATATAAAATATCATGAAGCTATGGATGCAAGAGAAGAAAATTTTACTTTGATTGATATTGGTCATTTTGAGAGTGAATGGATATTTTCAAACTTGTTGGAAAGTTTATTGAAAAAAGAGTTTGAAATAGAAATTTCAATATATAATGATGGTCCAGTATTTCAAAAAATGTAAGGAGAACATAGGATGCTAAAAAAAGTTATGGTAGGTTCATTGATATTTTCTACTTTGGTCCTTGGAAAAATAAATGATTATAGAAATGTTTTTTCAGAAGATGATAAATCAAATTTATTGACAGTTGTAGAAACTTTCCAAGAAAAAACAGGAGATAAACTTTATCTGAATACTTTAGAAGAAAATGAAGGTTTTGAGGCAGATGAACAAGAGAAAACAGTTATTGTAAATTTAATAAAAAACAATGAAAATGATGTTTTAAAGGTACAACTAAAAATTTCACAAGATTTAAATCCTGAAGATATGGCTTCGGATCTATCATTATTATTAACAAATGTGGAAGAGTATGTAGGGGAAAAAAATGAGACTCTGATAGCAACAAATCTAGTTGAAGGATTACAAGAGATATTTGTAGCAACATCTGATTCTCAAGAGAATAGTAAAGATTTAGAACAGATGTCACTAGGGACTAAGGTATTTTTAGGAATTTTGTTGACATTTTTAGTATTATCTATTAGAATAATACAGGTAAAAAGAAAAAAGAAAAAATACAAGTTAAAAAGTGATAGGTATTAGAGTTAATCGCTTGCGTTAGCAAGAGGAAAGTCCGGGCTCCACAGAGCGAAAAGGGTAGCTAACGGCTACTAAAGGAAACTTTAAGGAAAGTGCCACAGAAAATAGACCGCTACATTTTGTAGTAAGGGTGAAAAGGCGGTGTAAGAGACCACCAGTTCTTTAGGAGACTAAAGAAGCTAGGTAAACCCCCTTTGGAGCAAGACTAAATAGGAGAGAATAGGGGCTGCTCGTCCTCTCTCAGGGTAAGTTGCTTGAAGCTATAAGCAATTATAGCTCTAGATAAATGATTGACAAATACAAAACCCGGCTTATTTAATGCCTATCAATAATAAACAACTGAGTCAAGAAATTTTATATAAATTCCTTGGCTTTATTTTTTATATAAAATCTTATTAGGAGAAAATTGTTATGAAAAAAATGAAAATAGCAATAGGAGTAGTATTATTAGCACTAGTAGGGTGTACTCCTTTAGAAAAGAAAATAAGTGATGAGGAAAGAATTTTACTGCCATCAGTTCCAAAGCAAGCTTATGATGTAAGTATATCAACTATGCCAGAAGGTGAATTTATACCTCAAACAGATATAATTCATACAGGTCAAAATGTGGCTTTAGCAGAAAATGCAGTAACAGAGATTACTTTAAATGGAATAGATCAAGTAAATATAGCAAAAAAACAAGTTAGAAATAAATTAGCTTATAATGGCAATTCAACAGTACCTTTTACAGGAACATTTGCAGCAGTAGTAGGTGTTCATAAGCACTATACTGAAGAATATAGAGACGGAAAATTAAACGGTTATAAGGTATGGTATTCAGAAGCAGGAAGAGTTGGATTAAAAGAGCCTTATGCAAATGGAGTTAAAAACGGAGTTCAAGAAACATACTATAGAAATACAGGAAATATACGTTCGAGAATAACGTATTCAGGTGGAAGAATATCTGGACCAGCAACATGGTATGACAATACAGGAAAAATATTACATCAAGAGGATTTTAAAGGTGGAAATGGAGAATGGATTGCATATTGGGATAATGGAAAAATTAGAGAAAAGGGAAGATTAGCAGGTGGACTTCAAAACGGAGAGTGGAGAAGTTATACACCAAAAGGTGAATTAGAAAAAATTACAAACTATAGAAATGGATCGCCTTTATCGCAAGAGTGGTTAAAATAAATTAGTTGACAAAATATATAAAAAATGATAAGATAAACAGTAGATTAAGCTTGGATAAGGTCGTCAGCAACCGAATCTAGCGATCTTTATACTTTTGGAGGTGTTAGAATGTACGCAGTTATAAAAACTGGAGGAAAACAGTACAAAGTTGCAGTAGGTGAAGTATTAAGAGTTGAAAAACTAAATGCTGAGGTTAACACAACTGTAGAATTAACAGAGGTTCTTTTAGTATCAAACAATGGAGAGGTTAAAGTTGGAACTCCTGTTGTTGAAGGTGCTAAAGTAGTTGCAGAGGTTGTTGCTCAAGGTAAAGGAGCTAAAGTTGTTAACTTCAAATACAAGCCAAAGACTGGATATCACAGAAAGAAAGGTCATAGACAACTTTTCACTGAGATCAAAGTTACTGCAATCAATGCATAATTAATTTATGACAAAGATTGAAATATTAAAAAAAAATGGTAAAGTAGTTAGATACAGAGCCAATGGTCATGCTGAATACGCTGAGTACGGGCAAGATATTGTTTGTGCCGCAATTTCCATGGCAATGCAATTTCCGTTAGGAGGATTGCAAGAGATTTTGGATATTACTCCAAAATTTGAAATTGACTCCGATGGGTACTTAGACGTTGATATGAGGGGAATGGATTTTTCTAACAAAGAAAAAGAGGTTCATGTATTATTAGATACAATGGTATTGATGTTGAAAGAACTATCTAAGGGTTATCCTAAACACATAAAGCTTGTAGAGAAGGAGGAAATTTAGATGCTATTTACATTAAATATACAATTATTTGCGAAGAAAAAAGGACAAGGTTCTGTTAAGAACGGAAGAGATTCTAATCCAAATTACCTTGGAGTTAAAAAGTATGATGGAGAGGTTGTAAAAGCTGGAAACATCATCGTTAGACAAAGAGGAAACAAATTCCACGCTGGAAACAACATGGGATGTGGAAAAGATCATACTCTATTCGCATTAATCGATGGATACGTAAAGTTCGAGAGATTAGGAAGAGACAAGAAGCAAGTTTCAGTTTACGCTGAGAAAGCTAACTAAGATTTTAAAAGGAGAGATTAATATCTCTCCTTTTTTTCATACCTCATATATATCTAAATTATTTTTTACTAAATATTCCAAGAATTCCTCCTGAGATTAAAAGAGCGATATCTTTTAATAAAGAAGCTAGATTAAAATGACCAGAGTATGCTAAATATTTAGATTCCCATTGAGGTACAAATTTATCTTTGAACTGTTTTAATCCCTCAAAATTATAGAAGTTTCCACCATGATTAAATAGAAATACACTAAGTTTATTCCATAGTGGAGCCAGCTCACCACCATATATTCCCGCAAGTGGAGCCATTCCTAAACTAAAACGTTCGTATTCATTTTCTTTTGACCAGTTTATTATTTTGATAAATAAATATTCCATAGTTCCAGATGGAGCAGATTCAACATATCTCATTAAATCAATAGCAACTTCATTTTTATTTTCAGTACTTAATAAATTTGAAAAAGCAATTAATTCGTTATTTTCATTGTATAAAAGTGCTACTTTAAAATTTTTAAGATAGTCTAAATTGAAACTTCCTAAAGAAAAACTTTTTTCTTTTGCTTTTTTATTTTTCAGCCAATTATTAGAAACCTCTTCTAGTTGACTTTCAATCCCTTCAATAGAATCAACAACTTTAAAAGTGAAGTTCATTTTCTCAAATTTATTAAAAGTATATCTAATTTTTTTATATAGTGGTGTTGAAATATCATAATCTTTTAGATTAACGATAGCTTCCTCACCAATTTTAATTATTTTCAAACCTAGTTCTAAATATTCAGAAAGATGATCTTTAGAAATTTCATAGAAAGCTATATTTTTTCCACTTTGTTTCCCAATTCGATAAAAATCTTGTATAATCTCACGAAAATGTTTTTTATCACCGATGGGGTCTCCCATAGATATAAGGTTTCCATTGGTATTTCCATACATTATAAAAGAATCTTTCCCCTTATCAAAGAGAATTGATTTGTCTGGTAGTAGAGCTAGAGAAGCATAGCTATTATCACTTGATTTAATTATTTTTTTTATTTCATTTATAACTTTAGAGCTTGGTATTTTTTCTACACTTAATACGGTATTGAAAAAATTAAAAACTAAAAAGACACAAAATATAGATAGTGAGATGAAACTATTTCTTAAAAAAATAGTATAATGTCTATTTAAAACTAAATGCCACCAAACTTCTTTTTTATATTCTACTGTTTTAAAAGAGTAAAAACCAAAAAAGATACTAAGTAAGATAACAAGCAAAGTAAACAGTACCCACTTTATAGATAATCGATCCTTTAAAATTGAAGATTTTCTATAAAAACGATCTTTAGATGGAACTAATAAAATCAAAATAAAACTGAAAAAGGCTGCTTCTAAATAATTAAAGCCTTTAAAGAAACTAAAAAATATTGCAAATATAAAAGCAATAATAGAAAGATAGTAAGCACTATCTAACCTTCTATAAATTCCATAAGCTAATATAAGAAGAAATGTTCCAATTATATTAGATGAAAGATGAGATAAAGTTATAATATCTCCAGGCAAAACAGAGTAGATAAATTTGATATACCTTACATCAAATCTTGATGAATTTGAAAATATAATAAGTGTTCCAGATAAAAAGATTAAAATACTTAAAATGTCAGGAAAAATCCTTTTTAAAATAAAGTGTAACTGTTTCATAAATATAAAATCCCTCCTCTAATAAACAAAAGGTGAGCTAGCTAGCTCACCTAAAATTATAAATTAATCATTAAGTTTAAGAACAGATACGAATGCCTCTTGAGGAATCTCTACGTTTCCAATTTGTTTCATTCTTTTCTTTCCTTCTTTTTGCTTCTCTAAAAGCTTTTTCTTTCTAGAAATATCTCCACCATAACACTTAGCAAGAACGTTCTTTCTATAGGCTTTAATAGTTTCTCTAGCTATTATTTTAGCTCCTAATGCAGCTTGAATAGGTACTTCGAATTGTTGTCTAGGAATAATTTCCTTTAACTTTTCACAAATAGCTCTTCCTCTAGATGCAGCATGGTCAGTGTGAGCAATAAATGAGAATGCGTCAACAACATTTCCTGAAACTAGAATATCAACTTTAACAAGAGAAGATTCTTTATAACCAATCATCTCATATTCAAATGAAGCATATCCCTTAGTTCTAGATTTTAACTTATCGTAGAAGTCAATAACAATTTCTGCAAGAGGTAACTCATAGATTACCATTGTTCTGTTATCATCTATATACTTCATATCAATATAAGTTCCTCTTTTTTCTTGGCAAAGCTCCATAACGTTTCCTACATAATCTTTTGGAGTAAGAATACTTCCTTTTATATATGGTTCTTCAACACAGAATTTAGCTCTTCCACCTTCAGGAAAATCACAAGGGTTATCAATAACATATGTTTCTTTTCCTTCTAAAGTGATTCTATACTCAACTGAAGGAGAAGTAGAGATTAAATCTATATTATACTCTCTTCTAAGTCTTTCAACAATGATTTCCATGTGTAGTAATCCTAAGAATCCACATCTAAATCCAAATCCTAAAGCAAGAGATGTTTCAGGGATGAATGTTAAAGATGCGTCATTTAATTGAAGTTTTTCTAAAGCTTCTCTTAAATCTTCATAATCATCAGTAGATATAGGGTATAATCCAGCAAATACCATTGATTGAGCAGCTCTAAATCCTTCTAAAGGCTCAGCACAAGGTCTTTTAGCATGAGTAACAGTATCTCCTACTTGAGTATCTTGAATAGTCTTAATACCAGTTATAATATATCCAACAGATCCAGAACTTAACTCAGGCTGCTCTTTTTTAGTTGGAGCAAAAATACCACACTCAAGTACATCAAACTCTTTTCCAGTTGACCAAATTTTAATTTTATCTCCTTTTTTAATAGAACCATCAAGAACTTTAACATAAGTTATAACTCCACGATAGTCGTCAAATAAAGAGTCAAAAATCATAGCTTTTAAAGGAGCTTCCTCATCAAAAGTTGGAGCAGGAACTCTTTCAACAATAGCTTCTAAAAGTTCGTCAATTCCAATTCCAGCTTTAGCTGAAACTAAAACAGCGTTATCTGCAGGTAATCCAATAATATCCTCAATTTCATTTTTAACTTTATCTACATCAGCAGCAGGTAAGTCAATTTTGTTGATAACAGGTACAATATCAAGATTGTTCTCAAGAGCTAAGTAAACATTAGCTAGTGTTTGAGCTTCTACACCTTGAGCAGCATCTACAACTAGAAGAGCTCCTTCACATGCAGATAACGAACGAGAAACTTCATATATAAAGTCAACGTGTCCTGGAGTATCAATAAGATTTAATTCATACTCATTTCCATCTTTAGCAGTATATTTTAAAGTAACAGCCTGAGCTTTTATTGTAATTCCCTTTTCTCTTTCTAACTCCATTGAATCAAGAAGTTGTTCTTTCATTTCTCTTTCAGTAACAGTTCCAGTAGCTTGAAGTAGTCTATCAGCTACAGTTGATTTACCGTGATCTATATGTGCTATAATTGAAAAGTTTCTTTTAAATTTTTGTAACACAATATCCTCCTCTAAATATATTTCTTCACACTATATTATAAAAGAATTATCAAAAAAAATCAATCTAAATTAAATAATAGCTTGACTTTATGAAGGTTTTTAGAATATCATTAAAGAAGAATATAAAAAAATAAGGGGGATTAATAAATGATCTTTGGACAAATGAATGAATTGAAGTTTTATAAGGGAATTTCTAGTGGCCTAGATATGGCTATAGAGGCTATTGAAAACGGAAGTTATAGAAATGGGATAGTAGGAAAAAATGAATTAGATGGAGATAATGTGTTTTTTAATCTTCAAGAGTGTAAGACTAAAGTTTTAGAAGAGTGTTTCTTTGAAGGACATAAAAAATATATAGATATTCACATTGTAATAGATGGTGAAGAGGGAATTGGTTACTCTTTAAAAGATTCACTAAAGGAAAAAACTGAATATAATGAAGAGAGTGATTTCCAAGTTTTAGAAGGAACTGAAGAGTATAGATTTAATATGACTAAGGATAACTTTTTAATAGTTTTCCCAGATGAGCCTCATATGCCATTAATTGCAAAAAATAATGAGCCTAATGAATTAAAGAAAGTAGTATTTAAGATAAAGTACTAAGAAGAAGGAAGAAATGGAACAAATTAATAATAAACTGTTTTTATGGATAAGTTTGCTGGCTTTTTTAGGTGGAGGTATGAATGCCTTTGCAATATTGGAATTTTCTCTAACTGCAAGCCATATAACGGGAAGTGTAACAAGAATCTCAACGGATTTAGCTTACTTTAATATACCACATCTTAAAATAATGTTAGGGTTAGTGGTATCATTTTTTACTGGAGCGATAGTTTCAGGAATTATTATAGGATCAGGAAGAGATTTTGAACTAAGAAAAAGATATGGAGATACCTTTATATTTATAGGAGTATTATTAAAACTTTTAGATATATATCTATATACTGAAGTTTTATTTGTGTTTATTCTTGCCTTTTCTTTAGGATTACAAAATGGTCTATTTATACGTTATAGAGGTATGGTAATTAGAACAACTCATATGACTGGAACTGTGACAGATTTAGGTGTTGTAATAGGACATTATTTAAGAGGAAATAGAGAGATAACTTGGAAAATGAAGTATTATGCTATGAATATACTTTCTTTTATAACTGGAGGTCTTTTAGTTGGACTAGGACTAAAGTATTTAGGAAGAGGAATATTAAACTATATGTCAATAGCGTATATTTTGAGTGGAGCTTATTATTTCTTATTAAGAGATAGATATTATAAAATGAAAAGGTAGGAGAGTAAAAATGGAAAGATATTTTATAACAATAGAGGAAAAAAAAGAGGTAGTAGATAAATACCCAACTCTTGAGTGTGAAAATTCAATAGGAATGATGATAGATGACTATATGTCT
>NZ_CAMQXC010000033.1 GCF_947038635.1 uncultured Cetobacterium sp.
ACCCAGAGTACAATATTTGCTATTTCATTTGTTTTAGCTGGAGTAGTGATGTATGATGCTGCTGGAATTAGAAGAGCAGCAGGAAAACATGCAGGACTTTTAAATACGTTACTGGATAGATTTGCAGCAAAAGTTGGAGAGAAACTGCATGATGAAAAATTAAAAGAGCTTTTAGGACACAGTCCATTAGAAGTATTAGTAGGGGCTATATTAGGAGTGGTTGTAGCTTTTGTGTTTAAAGGTTATATTCAAGCTTAAGGATGGAAAAAGATGAGGGTAGATAAGGAATATATTAATAAGTTACAAAAGGAAAGCCAGGAAATTAGAGATACTCTTGTAGAGATTACAAGTAAAAATGGTGGACATTTAGCACCAAATTTAGGGGTAGTTGAATTAACTCAATCAATAGTCGAAGTTTTTGACTTACCAAAAGATAAACTATTATTTGATGTTGGACATCAATCATATGTTTATAAATTATTAACAGGAAGAAGAGATAAGTTTAAAACATTACGAACAAAAGGTGGAATAGGGCCTTTTTCAGATCCAAAAGAAAGTAATTTTGATTTTTTCATAGCAGGACACGCTGGAAGTGCTCTTTCTGCAGGAGCAGGAATAGCTAAAGCAAATCCTGAAGATAAAGTTATTGTAGTTATAGGTGATGCATCAATAGCAAATGGTCATTCTTTAGAAGCGTTAAATAATATCGGAGAAAATCTTAAAAATTTAATAGTTATATTGAATGATAATGAAATGTCTATAGGGAAAAATGTAGGTTCATTATCTAAATTTTTTGGAAAGCTAATGATTAGTAATGCATATATGAATATAAGAAAAGATGTAAGAAGTGTCATAAGTAAAGGAAAAGTTGGAAACCAAGTCAAAAGTGTACTAGAAAGAATAGAGCACTCTGTAAAACAGTTTTTTTTACCTTCAAGCATATCAGAAGTTTTAGGATATCAATTTTTAGGCGTAATAGATGGCCATAATTTAGAGGAATTAATAAAAACTTTGACTGTAGCTAAAGAGATGGAAGGACCTGTTTTTATACATGTAAAAACAGAAAAAGGAAAGGGCTATCAATTAGCAGAGGAAAATAAAGAGAAATTTCATGGGATATCTCCATTTAATCCAGAAACTGGTGAGGTTGAATCAGGAGGTCGAACATATTCTAATATTTTTGGATCAAAATTAGTTGAATTAGCAGAAAAGGATAAAAGTATATATGCTATTTCAGCAGCAATGGTAAAGGGAACAGGATTAGGTGATTTTCAAAATAGATTTGAAGATAGATGCATAGACGTAGGGATAGCTGAAGGACATGGTGTGACATTTTCAGCAGGGCTAGCAATATCAAATAAAAAACCTTATGTAGCAATATACTCAACATTTTTCCAAAGAGCTTTAGATCAATTGATACACGATGTAGGATTACAAAATTTACCAGTTAGATTTATAGTGGATAGAGCTGGAATAGTTGGAGAGGATGGAAAAACACATCAAGGTATACATGATATAAATATGTTTTTAAGTATGCCAAACTATAGGGTACTTGCTCCAACAACAGGAACAGAATTAGAAGAGATGCTTGAATTTTCAAAAGATTGTAAAGATGGACCTCTAGCTATTAGATTTCCAAGAGGGAAGGCATTTGAATTAGAAGGTACTTTAAAAAATAAGTTTGAATTAGGTATATGGAAAGAAGTTAGAAAAGGAAAGAAAAATCTTTATTTAGTAACCGGTGCAATGTTAAAAGAGATAGTTGATATAGAAGCAGAACTTTTAAGAAGAGGATTAGATGGAACGATAGTAAACTGTTCATCTATAAGACCTTTGGATGAAAACTTCATTCTTAATGAATTTTCAAAATATGAAAATATATTCACATTTGAAGATGGTTATGAAAGAGGTGGATTCGGTAATGAAGTAGTTAGATTTTTAAATGAGAAAAAAATGAAAATTAATATAAATATAATAGCTTTAGATAGCGTAGCAATACCTCATGGGTCAAGAAATGTACTGTTAGAGGATTATGGTCTAAGAGGTAAAAAACTAATAGAGAGAATTGAGGGTAGCATTAATGGCGAAAAATAGTAATGCACTGAAGTTTATAAAACTTCTATTAAACCATGAAATGGTTTTAGATTTAGATCATCACGATGATCAAGGTGTTAAAGTAACAACTCATACGTATGATGTACTAAAAATATCTTTTGAAGAGATCAGAAGAGATTATAGAGATTTAAAGGAAGCAAGAGAGAAAGTAGATTTTTTCTCAATAGTAGTTGGAGTAATAATTCATGATTTAAGTAAAGGGAGTATAAGAAAAGCCGATGAAAAGCTTTCTCATTCTCAAATGATGATAAAGAAACCTGAATATATTATCAAAGAAGCTGAAAGAGTTTTATCAGAAATAGAAGAGGTTTTAAACTTAAAAATTGTAGATAAAATAAAGAAAAATATAACTCATATTGTAATATCACATCATGGTAAATGGGGAAAAATTCAACCTAATACAAAGGAAGCTCATATAGTTCACAGAGCCGATATGTACTCAGCAAAGTATCATAGGATAAATCCAATTGGTGCTGACAAAATTTTAAAACTTATGAGTGAAGGTGTTAACTTAGATGAGGTAGCTAAAAAGTTTAATTGTACTACTGGAGTTATAAAAGATCGTCTAAAAAGAGCAAAACATGAACTTAGACTTAAAAATACAAAACAGTTATTAGGTTATTACAAAAGCAAAAAGAAGATTCCAATAGGAGATGACTTCTTTACAAAAAGAGTCAGAGAAACTGAAAAATTAATAAAAGCTGTTGATAGATTAGGATTTGAAAATCTTATTTTAGAAAATCCACTATTAAATTATTTAGAGGATGATAAGATTTTTGAAAAGGAAGGAAATTAATGAAAGAAAGAGTAGATGTTCTGCTAGTTGAAAAAGGATTTTATGAAACTAGAGAGAAAGCAAAAAGAGCAATTATGGCTGGGTTAGTTATAATAAATGATAAAAAGATAGATAAACCTGGAACATCTATAAAAATAGATGAGGAGCCTATAATAAGAGTTAAAGGTGATGCTTGTAAGTATGTAAGTCGTGGTGGCTTAAAACTTGAAAAAGCTATAAATGTTTTTAACTTAGATTTACAAGGAAAAAGAGTACTTGATGTAGGATCTTCAACAGGTGGATTTACAGATTGTTCATTACAAAATGGAGCATCTTTTGTATACGCAGTTGACGTAGGAACAAATCAATTAGATTGGAAATTAAGAAGTAATGATAAAGTAAAATCATTAGAAAATACACATATAAAAGATTTAACTTTAAATGAATTAGATAATGAAAAAGTAGATTATATTGTAATGGATGTTTCCTTTATATCGATAACAAAAGTAATAGAACATTTGGTTAAATTTTTTAAAGATGATACAAAGCTTATGGCATTAATAAAACCACAATTTGAAGTAGGAAAAGAAAATATTGAAAAGGGTGGAATAGTAAAAGATAGTAAGAAACACATAATGGCAATAGAAATGGTTATAGAAGAAGCTAAAAAATCTGGTCTTAGATTAAAGGCACTAGATTTTTCACCAATAACAGGTACAAAAGGAAATGTTGAATATATTTCTATATTTGAAATAGGAGATGAAGAGTCGCATATCAACATAGAATCAGTTGTAAAGCTAGGAAAGAACTTGGGAGGAGCCATATGATAAAACTGTTAAGAAATACTGGAGTAGCACTACTTTTATCTGGAATTATGATTGTGAATACAGTTCCATCATATTCTGTAGATAATGGATTTATTGCAAATATAAAAGAGTTAAAAGAGCTTTCTGATATTATGAATATCATAAAAGAAAACCATGTAGGAACTGAAAAAGATCCAACTAATACAACTCTTATGCAAGGAGCATTAAAGGGAATGATGGAATCTTTAGATGATCCTCATTCAAATTATTTTACAAAAGAGGAATTAGAAAGTTTTAAAGAGGATATTGAAGGGAAATATGCAGGTGTAGGAATGGTTATTCAGAAAAAAGCAGATGAACCTTTAATTGTAGTTTCACCAATAGAAGATACACCAGCATATTTAGCTGGAATAAGAGCTAAGGATAAAATTATAGCAATAGATGGTGAAAGTACTTATAAGTTAACAAGTGAACAAAGTGTTAAAAAGTTAAAGGGAGAACCAGGAACTTCAGTAAAACTTACAGTTTATAGAGAAGAGGCAAAAGAAACTAAAGATGTTGAATTAAAAAGATCAATTATTCAATTAAAATATGTAAAAAGTAAAATGATTGGAAAAGATATTGGGTATTTAAGACTAACACAATTTGGTGAAGATGTATATAAAGATGTACGTAAAGATTTAGAAGGTTTAATTAAAAAAGGTGCTAAAGGTATTATTCTTGATTTAAGAAGTAATCCAGGAGGATCTTTAGGACAAGCAGTGAAAATATCCTCTATGTTTATTCCTGAAGGAAAAATAGTTAGTACAAAGGGAAAAACAGGAGAGGAAGAGATAGCTTATAGAGAAGGAAAATATTTTGGTGATTTTCCTTTAATAGTTTTAATAAATGAAGGAAGTGCCTCAGCTTCTGAAATTGTTTCAGGTGCAATAAAAGATTATAAAAGAGGTATTTTAATAGGAGAAAAATCATTTGGAAAGGGAAGTGTTCAAACATTATTACCTTTACCAGATGGAGATGGAATAAAATTAACAATAGCTAAATACTATACTCCTAGTGGAGTGTCTATTCATGGAAAAGGAATAGAACCTGATATCTTAGTAGAAGAAAAAGATGATTTCTTATTCTTTAATGGTTTTGTTACAAATATAAATGAAGATGAAACAAAAGAGAATAGAAATGAGATTATAAAAGAGGTTAAAGGAGAAGAGGAAGCTAAAAAAATAATTTCAAAAGGAGATATTCAACTAGATAAAGCAGTTGAAGAGATGAATAAACTTTTGGAGAAAAAATAGGAAGAAATGAGGTAGAAAATGCTTTATATAGTAGCAACACCTATAGGAAATTTAGATGATATAACTTTAAGAGCTATAAAAACTTTTGAAGAGGTAGATTTTGTTTTTGCAGAAGATACAAGAGTAACAAAAAAGTTATTAAATCATTTAGGAATAGAAAAAATAGTGTATAGATATGACGAACATACAAAAATGCATCAAGTTTCAAATATTGCAAATATGCTAGAAAATGGAAATAAAATTGCTTTAGTAACAGATGCAGGAACTCCTTGCATATCAGATCCTGGATTTGAAGTGGTTGATGAGGCTTTAAAAAGGGGAATAAAGGTTATACCAATTCCTGGACCAAGTGCAATGACAGCGGCAGCTTCAGTTGCAGGAATTTCAACTAGAAGATTTTGTTTTGAGGGATTTTTACCTAAAAAAAAGGGTAGACAAACGCTTTTAAAATCTTTAGCAACTGAGGAAAGAACAATTGTAATATTTGAATCTCCTCATAGAATTGAAAAAACATTAAGAGATATAGAAACTTTTATTGGAATAAGAGAAGTAGTAATAGTAAGAGAAATAACAAAAATTTATGAAGAAATATTAAGAGGGACAACCACTGAATTAATAGAGAAACTTTCAAAAAATCCTGTAAAAGGAGAGATAGTTCTTTTAATAAAGGGTAATGAAAAATAGAGGTGAGAGATAATGTCAATGACAAAAATTAACTGGTATCCAGGGCATATGAAAAAAACGAAAGATTTAATTAAGGAAAATATGCCTTTGATAGATATTGTTCTTGAAGTTGTAGATGCAAGAATTCCTTTATCAAGTAAAAATCCTGATATAGCTGGTTTTGCAAAAAATAAAAAAAGAGTGATTGTAATAAATAAATCAGATTTAGTTACAAAAGAAGAGATTAATTTCTGGAAAAAGTTTTTTAAGGAAAATAATTTTGCAGATGAAGTATTAGAATTATCAGCAGAAACTGGTTTTAATATGAAAACTCTTTATACAATTATAGAAAAAGTTTCTAAAGAAAAAAAAGAGAGATTATTAAAAAAAGGATTAAGAAAAGTTAATACAAGATTGATGGTAGCGGGAATACCAAACGTTGGAAAATCAAGATTAATTAATAGAATAGTAGGGAAAAATAGTGCTGGAGTAGGAAATAAGCCTGGATTTACAAGAGGAAAGCAATGGATTAGAATTAAAGAGGGATTAGAATTGTTAGATACTCCTGGAATTTTATGGCCAAAATTTGAAAATCAAGAAGTAGGTTATAATTTAGCAATAACAGGTGCAATTAGAGATGAAATACTTCCAATAGATGAAGTTGCTTGTGTATTAATAGAAAAAATGTTAAAAATGGGAAAAAAAGATGTTTTAAAGGAAAAATATAAACTTTTAGATGAAGATTTTGATCAAGTTAGTGGTGCAATAATAGAATCGATAGCTCTTAGAATGAATATGTTACAAAAGGGTGGACATTTAAATGTTCAGCAAGCGACATATACGCTTTTAAGAGATTATAGAGCTTGTAAATTAGGTAAGTTTGGCTTGGATATGGATATCGCTGAAGAGATTAAAAACTTATATAAGTAGGAGAAAAAAGATGAGTTGCAGATTAGATTTAGATTTGAATTTGGTTGAAGATATACTAGTTAATTTTTTAAAAGAAGAAGCTAATAAAGTTGGGTTTTCTAAAGTTGTTTTAGGGCTTTCAGGAGGAATAGATTCAGCACTAGTAGCATATTTAGCTGCAAAAGCTTTTGGACCAGAAAATGTTTTAGGGATACTTATGCCTTATAAAACTTCAAGTAAAGAAAGTGTTGAGCATGCTAAACTAGTTGTAGAAGATTTAGGAATAAAATCAGAATTAATAGAAATAACTCCAATGGTAGAACCATATTTTCAAATGAATCCAGATATGGATGGATTAAGAAAAGGAAATAGAATGGCAAGAGAAAGAATGTGTATTTTATTTGATTATTCCGCTAAAGAGAAAGCATTAGTTTTAGGAACATCTAATAAAACAGAGATGTTGTTAGGGTATAGTACACAATTTGGAGATGCTGCATCAGCTATTAATGCTATCGGAGACTTATATAAAACTCAAGTATGGGAATTATCAAAACATATGGGAGTACCTCAACCATTAATAGATAAAAAACCCAGTGCTGACTTATGGGAAGGTCAAACTGACGAGAGTGAATTAGGTTTTTCTTACAAGCTAGCAGATGAGATTTTATTTTCTTTAATAGATGAAAGAGAAAAAAAAGATGAGATTATAAAAAAAGGTTATCCAGAAGATATTGTAAACAAAGTCATTTGGAAAATTAAGATGTCTCAATATAAAAGAAAACTTCCTTTAATAGCAAAGATATCTACAAGAACTATAGGAAGAGAGTTTAGATATCCTAGAGATTGGGGAGTATAAACAAAAAGGAGGGTTAGATTTGAGAGGGGAAGAGCAATTAAGAGAAGAGTTACAGGAATTTCAGAAAGAAAAAGAAAGAATTAGAAATATTGTAGGTCAAATAGGTGGATCAAATAGCAAACAAAATAAAATAATAAATACACTTTTAATAATAATAATAGCTGCACTATTAATTTTAGGTGGTGTTTTTAATAGAATAACTCCAACGTTAGCAGTTCAAGTAGCTATTTTATTTGGTGTAATAAAATTAATATGGATGTTTTATGAATCACAAAGGGCTAGTCATTTTCAATTTTGGATTTTAAACTCTTTAGAGTTCAGGATAAATGAAATTTATAAAAAAGTTAAAAAAATGGAAAAAGAGTTAGAGAATTTAAAAAAACTAGAGGAGTTTAAAGAAGATGGTAAATAATTTTAAAACTGCTGAAGAATTAATGAAAGCAAGATATAGTGCCTTTGAAAATGGAAACATAGAGTTTATAGTAGAAACTCATCACCCAGAAACAAAAGGGGATATGGATGTTGAAGAAACAAGAAAATGGGCATTAAATTCAGAATGGTTAGGATTAGAGATAGTATCAACTGAAGCTGGAACTGAAACTGATTTAGAAGGAATCGTTGAATTTAAGGCTTTTTATAAAGAGAATGGACAAGAGGTAGTTCACCATGAAAAAAGTAAGTTTGTAAAGCTTAATAATGAGTGGCTATATTATGGATGGTTGCCACTTCAAGGAACTATCGTAAAAGATGAAAAGATTGGAAGAAATGATCCATGTACTTGTGGGTCTGGAAAAAAATATAAAAAATGTTGTGGAAAATAAAAAAATTTATTTAGGGAGAGTAGAGAATGAAAATTGCTATTATTGGTTATCCAGACTCAGTAAAAAAAATTTTAAAAACTCTAGAACCACAATATTCTCACATAAGATTTTTACCTTATGAAATAAAACAATTGAGGGATTCTGTAGAAAATTTAAAAGATTTAAAGGGGAGAGTAGATGGAGTATTTTCCACAGGAATAGGTGTTCATTCAGAAATAGTGAGCAAATTGGGGTTAAATGTACCAATGGTTTATTCGAATAGAGAAGCAGGAAGTATTTTAAAAGCTCTATGGGAAGTAAGAGAAAATTATCCAAATATAAATAATTTAAAAATAGGTTTTGATATAGTTGAAAAAGATATTTTATTAGATACTCTTGATGAGTTTGGAATAACATTAGATGGAGTGGATGTTCAAGAATATAAAGAGGATAAAACTGAATTAGATTTTCTAGATGAACATATTAAAAATTTGTCTAAAGGTGAAGTCCATTGTATATTAACAGCTTTTGGATATGTTTATGATTATTTTAAAAGTAAGAAAAAACCAGTATATAGATTACAATCAACAAAAAATGAGATTAGTAATCAAATGAAAACACTTTTAAAAGATATAAAAATTAATGAAAATTTTAAAAATAGAATTGGAATAAAAATAGTAAAAATTATAAAAAAACATAAGAAAGATGAACTCGAAAATGATAGAGCTGCGTTTAAAGTAAGTTTAAATGATATATTTCTAAAATATTCTAAAAATATACATGGTAATTATCAAGAGCTTTCAGAAGATGAATATATATTTTTTACAACTCAAAAAATTCTAGAAACTAAAGAAAATGAAGTTAATTTTTTAAAATTAGTAAATGAAATATATATGTTAGGAGCTAAAGTAGCAGTAGGAATTGGATATGCAGAAAATATTCAAGGTGCTACAATAAATGCAAAAAAAGCATTGAATATAAGTTTAGTAAATGATAAAGGTGAGATTTTTCTTTTTTCAGATAATAAAATAAGAGGTCCTCTTTATAAAAAAACTAGATTTGATTATTCAACTAAGATAAGTGAAAATTTTGAAAAAGAAGCAAAAAAAATTGGAATAACACCAAAATATCTATCTAAAATAAGAGCGTTACATGAAACTTTTGGTAAAAAAGAGTTTACAAGTAAGGAACTTTCAGAAATTTTAGAAATAACTGAAAGAAGTGTAAATAGAATAATTAAACCAATTATAACAAGTGGTTATGCAGAGATAATAGAGTATGAAGTTTGTACAAGTGCAGGTCGTCCAAGAAGGGTTGTAAGGTTTAATTTTTGATAAAAAGAGATGAAATTAATTCATCTCTTTTTATTTTTTTTGTATAACCGCACTTAACAGTTCTTAAATAGAACAATACAATTCGAAAAGAAATAAAAAATTCGAAAAAAACCTTGACATAATAGTAAAAAAATAGTATTATTTTAAATGTAAATTAAAGTCCTATTTGAGACAAGTGGACGTATGTAAAAAATTATATTAAGGAAGAGTGAGCACTATGAACAAAAACACAATTAATGTATTTTTAGTTGTAACAATTATTTCGCTAGCTTGTGAAAAAGTTGGAAAAATTCAATTGGGAAAAGTAGCATTATTCCCAATGTTATTTGCTGTAGTTATTGGAATGATATTAACACCAGATTTATTAGGAAAAAAAATTCAGAAATTAAGAGAGATTATTGGAGAAAAAGAGATGAAAATAGCCAGTGATATGGTTATGTTAATTCTTTTAATGCTTGGAATAAAATTAGGAACATTTGTAGGACCTAATCTAGATAAAATTATTCAGGCTGGTCCAGCATTTTTAGCGCAGGAGTTTGGACATGTGTTAGCACCAGTGGTAGCGGTTCCTTTAGCGCTTAAGTTAGGATTAACAAGAGAGGCTATAGGAGCAGGATCAAGTATAAGTAGAGAAGCTTCTTTAGGTGTAATTGGAGAAAAATATGGAATTTCTTCTTTAGAAGGAAGTGGAGTGCTAGGAGTTTATTTAGCAGGAACAATTGTAGGAACAATTTACTTTGGAGTACTAGGATCATTAGCTATATATACAGGAATTCATCCACTAGCATTAGGAATGGCTTGTGGAGTTGGAAGTGGAAGTATGATGACAGCAGCAGCTTCATCTTTAGCAGAAGTTGTAGGACCTCAATATGCAGATCAAGTTTTTGCGTATGCATCAACAAGTAATATGTTATCAGGATTGACAGGAGTAAATATTCTTGTATTTATATCATTACCATTTACAGAGTGGTATTATAAGAAATTATCTCCAAAGTTTGCAAAAAAGGAAGTGAAGCAAAATGCGTAGTTTAGATATAAAAAAATATGTATTATATTTTATATTAATGTCAATGACAGGGGTTATGGTTTTAGCAGGACAAGCTATTGGATTACAGAAACAATTTATAGGAGCCATTCCAGGAATGTTTTTAATAATTACTTTAGCATTAGGATGTTTTGCTGTTAAGGATGCTTTTCCAAAATTCCCGTTACCTGCATATGCATTATCAACTATAGTTGGAATGATAGTAAGTATACCAGCTTTATCAATATCTAAATTCTTTGCACCAGAGATAGGTACAGTTGAATTTATGCCATTATGTACACCGTTACTTGCTTTTGCAGGAATATCTGTAGGAGATAAAATTGAAGAATTAAAAGCGATGTCTTGGAAGATAGTAATAATAGCATTAGTTGTATTTACAACAATTTTCTTTGCATGTGCTTTAATAGCTCAAGGAGTACTAAGATTACAAGGAGCAATTTAATTAATACTTAAACAGATTCAAGGAGAGAACTATGAATATAAATGAAATTAAAGAAAGAGTAATAAAAGCTATTGATGAAAATAGAGAATTAATATTAAAAGCAGGACAAGATATGTATGATAATCCTGAGTTTGGATACAAAGAATTTAAAGGAACTGAAATTGTTTCAAATTACTTTAAAAATGAATTAGGACTAGATGTAGAAGAAGGAATTGCCTATACAGGTTGTAGAGCAAGAGCAAATGAGAACATGGAAGGACCTAAAGTTGCAATATTAGGTGAGTTAGATGCAATATCATGTAGTGACCATTTAGATTCAAATGAGTTAGGAGCAGTTCATGCTTGTGGACACCATATACAAATTGCAGGTATGTTAGGAGCAGCTACAGGATTAGTAAAATCAGGAATATTGAGTGAGCTTGGAGGAAAAGTAGATTTTATGGCGACTCCAGCAGAAGAGTTTGTTGAATTAGGATATAGAACTCAATTAAGAGCTGACGGAAAAATTAAATATTTTGGTGGAAAACAAGAGATGATATACAACGGAACATTTGATGATGTGGATATGGCAGTTATGTTCCATGCTTTAGATTTAGGTGATAAAAAAGTTTTAACAGGACCTGTGAGCAATGGATTTATAGGAAAAACTGTTAAATTTATAGGAAAAGAATCTCATGCAGGTTCAGCACCACACGAAGGAATAAATGCTTTAAATGCAGCAATGTTAGGAATAAACAATGTACATGCTCAAAGAGAAACATTTAAAGATAGTGATAGAGTAAGATTCCATCCAATTATCACGAAGGGTGGAGATATTGTAAACTCAGTTCCAGCTGATGTAAGAATGGAAGCTTATGTAAGAGCTAGAACAATTGAGGGTATGATTGATGCCAATAAAAAAGTAAATAGAGGTTTAACAGCAGGTGCTTATGCAGTTGGTGCTGAAATAGAAATAACAGAGATTCCAGGATACTTACCAATTTTAAAACATGATTCTATGGAAGATGTTTTAGAAGGAAATTTAGAGTATCTAGGATTAAAAGATGATATGATTAAAGGTGGAGATTTTACAGGATCTTTCGATTTTGGAGATGTATCTCATATAATGCCTACTCTTCATCCGATGTTCGGTGGAATAAATGGATCTCTTCATACAAGAGAGTTTAAAACTGTAGATGATGAAATCGCAATACTAATGCCAGCAAAAGCTTTAGCATTAACAGTTGTTGACTTATTGTTTGCTCAAGGAAAGAAAGCAAAAGAGATTTTAGATAACTTTAAACCAGTTATGACAAAAGAAGAGTATTTAACTTTTATGGAGTCAAACGATAAAGTTATAAAAGCTTAATAACAACTTATTTTTAATAATTTTCTCATAGAAAGAGGCTATTTAATAGCCTCTTTTTCTATTTATACTAATAATTTCATAACACTGTTGTGTAAAAAAACAATAATTTCATAACAGTGGTATATAATAAAAATGTTGAATTTATATGTATATTGAGATATAATATAAAACATGTTTAAAAAATAACATAACATATAGGAGAAAAAATGGGAAGAAAACCTAATTTTACTAGAGAAGAAATTTTGAATAGTGCATTTGAAATTTTAAATAATGAAAGCTTAAAAGATGTAACAGCGAGAAATATAGCAAAAAAATTGGGAGTATCTACAATAGCTATATATTCAGCTTTTAAATCAATGGATGAATTAAAAAATGAATTAGCTAAAAAAGCTAAAACAAAACTTTTTGAATATACAAAACGTAACTATGCTGATTTATCAATTTTAAATATAGGAATAGGAATATGTCTTTTTGCAAAAGAGGAGAAAGCATTATTTAGAACAATTTTTTTAAGAGAAGGATTACCTAGAGAGTTTATGGATCAAATAATGGAAGACTTCAGAAATTTAATATATAGTGGATTTAATAATAAAAAAGAATATAATCAGTTTCCTGAAGACATAATAGAATGGGTTATAAAAAAAGGTTGGTATTTCTCTCATGGATACGCAACTTTAATTTGTACTGGATTTTATATTGATATAGAATTTGAAACCTTTAAAAAAGAAGTTATAGAAATGGGAAATGTATTAATAGAAAAAGCTTTAGAAATGACAAAGGAGAGGGAAAATGAAGTTTAAGCAACAATTAATATTATTAGGGGTAGTTTTATCAGCTAATGCTATGGGAGGAAGCATAGACTATCTTTCACAACAAGATGCAGAATATTTAGCACATCCTGCTATGGTTGGAAAAATTGGAGTATCTGGAGCATATTATAATCCAGCTGGAACGGTATGGTTAGAAGATGGAACTTATATACAAATTAATAATCAAACACATTTGAAAGAATATAGTATGGAACATGGAGATTATAAATTTAAAAGTGACAAACCATCACCAGTAGTTCCAAGCTTACAAATTGTAAAGAAAAAAGGAGATACAGCATTTTTCTTTCATGCTGGAGCGATAGCAGGTGGAGGAAGTGTAGCATATAGTGGAGGAATAGCCACTTTTCCAGAGATAGCTAACAAGTTTCCTGCAGGAGAATTTACAGGTGGCTCGACAATACATGGAAAATCATATTATGTTGCTTTTCAAGGTGGAATAGCTAGAAAATTCAATGAGTCTTGGAGTGGAGCAGTTGGACTTAGATTAATTGATGCTGAGAGAAAATTTAAAGGAGAAGGAAATTTTACAACAAAAGCGTCACCTTTAACAGGAAATGTAAAATTTGATATAGATTCTGAAAGAACAGCTTTTGGAGTAGCTGGAATATTTGGATTAAATTATCATCCAAATGATAGATTTAACCTAGGAATAAGATATGAAACTGAAACTAAGTTAGATTTTGATAATAAAGAACATAAATTAAAAAATGGATTTAACACATCTACAGGAACTCCAATTATAGGAAATATATTTTATGATATAATATCGAAAGATCCTGCAATTAGACAATGGATGTCAGAAGGAAGCGGAAAAAGAAACTTACCAGCAATGGCAGCGATTGGAGCCTCTTATAGAGCAACAGATAAATTGACACTTTTAGCTTCTGGAAATTATTATTTCATAAAAGAAGCAAGCGATGACTTAGGAAATTTTGATCATTATGATAATGGATATGAGGTAGCAATTGGTTTAGATTATCAATTAAACGAAAAATGGACTTTAATGACAGGTTACCAGTATACAGACACAGGAGCTAATGAAAAAACATACACAGATACTGATTATGTTTTAGATGCAAATATGTATTCAGCAGGAGTTAAATATAAATATAGCTCACAACTTGAGTTAATGGCAACGTACTCATATGTAGATTATATAAATGATAAAAATATTAAAAATATAAGATACAGTAAGCATGTAGATGCATTTGGACTAGGATTAATCTATAAATTTTAATAGTATAAAAAAAGCAGATAATTTATCTGCTTTTTTTATTAATATCTCTCTTTTACTTCTCTTTCAATACTTCTTTGTTGATCTTTTTTTGCTAAAGAATCACGCTTATCATAATTTTTCTTACCTCTAGCTAAAGCTATTTCTACTTTGACAAACCCTTTAGACAGGTGAATATTTAAAGGCACAATTGTATAACCTTTTTGAGTAGCTTTTTCATGTAATTTTTTAATTTCGCCTTTATGTAAAAGAAGTTTTCTAACTCTTCTTTCATCAGGATTATAAACACTACCAAAAGACCATGGAACAATAGTCATACCCATGATAAAAATTTCATTATTTATTATTCTAATAAAAGACTCTTTAATACTAGTTTTACCAGCTTTTATAGATTTAACTTCACTACCAACTAGTTCAATTCCAGCTTCAAATCTATCTTCAATAAAGTAGTCAAAAAAAGCTTTTTTGTTATTAGCTAATATCATTAAAATCTCCCCTCTTTTCTTCTCCCAGTGTATTCGTTACAAAATTCAGTTGGAACAACCTCTATTTCAAGCATCTGTAAATCAGATCTAACTATTAAAATATCCATTTTATCTCCTAAATGAAACTCTCTATTTGTATCTAAATCTTTCATGACATAATTATTTTCATCAAATTCATAGAAGTTTTTAGCTGTAGTTACATCCCAGAAACACTCTACATGCTCCTCTGTTTCAAAGAATATTTTTTTATTATTAAATCCAACTATAGTGGCCTTAAATTCATCTCCAATTTTATCAAGCATATATTCAACTATTTTAATTTTAACACTTTCATCTTCCATTTTCATAGCTTTTCTTTCTGTTTGAGAGATATGCTGTGTAACCTCTGGAAGATAGTTTATAAGAGTTCCGAATTGCTTTTTAGTTGGATAACCATGTATAGCAATATTTAAAATTCTATGTATTAGTAAATCGGCATATCTTCTAATAGGTGATGTAAAATGTGTGTAGTAATTAGATGACAGACCAAAATGACCTAAGTTTTCAACACCATATCTAGCTTGTTTAAGAGACATTAAAATCATTTTATGTACAATCATATTAATACCTCTAGCTTCAGAGTCTTCAATAATTGATTGGAATTTTTTAGGATGAATATCCTCAAAAGAATGAAGTCTATATCCAAATCTAGAAAGAGTATCACTTAAAGTTTTTACTCTTTCTGGGTCAGGAGTTTCATGAACTCTATAAACAGAAGGTATTTCTAACCAGAAAAGTTTCTCGGCAACCGCTTCATTTGCCATAATCATAAAATCTTCGATGATTCTCTCTGATTCTCCTCTTTCAATATTTTTTAAATATTTAACTTTTTTATTTTCATCTAAAACAACTTTAACTTCAGGAAGATCAAAATCAATAGAACCTCTATTGTATTTGATAGCTCTTATAATTTTAGAAAGCTCGAGCATAGTAAATAACATATCTACGATATCACTATATTTTTCAGTAGTTTCAGGATCTTTAGCAATAATTTTATTAACATTTCCATAAGTCATTCTATGAGCAGTTTTAATAACTGATTTATATGTTTGAACATCAATAGCTCTTCCATTAGAATCAATAAGAAGTTCAACAGAGAATGTAAGTTTATCCTCATGTGGATTTAAAGAGCATATTCCATTTGAAATTTCCTTAGGGAACATTGGTAAAACTCTATCAACTAAGTAAACAGAGTTTCCTCTTTTTTCAGCTTCCTTATCTAATTTAGAACCAGTTGGAATATAGTGTGAAACATCAGCAATAGCTACAATAAGTTTATAATATCCATTATCTAATTTCTCAACATAAACAGCATCATCTAAGTCTTTGGCATCGTCACCATCAATAGTTATGATAGGAAGGTGTCTTAAATCTTTTCTTTTCTTTATTTCATCCTCAGATACCACAGTTGGGATTTGACGAGCTTCTGCAATAACATCATCTGGAAATTCTTCTGATAAACCTTCTCTAAGAATCAAAGCTTTAATCATATTATCTGTATCAAAAGGATTTCCAATTGATTCAAGAATTTTTCCTTCAGGTTTTTTTTCATCACTTCCCCAAAAAGTTACATCAACAACAACCAACTCTCCATCTTTAGCTTTATTGAAAAAGTTTTTAGGAATATATATATCTCTACCAAAAGATTGAGTTGGTCTTACAAAACCAAAATTTTCTTTCTTTTCAAATATTCCTATAATTGTATTTTTTTCTCTTACAAGAACTTCAACAATTTCTCCCTCTTTCTTTCCTTTGCCTTCAGGTGTTGTAACGTTTATTAGAACAGTGTCTCCATCTAAAGCTGTACCAAACTTACTTCTAGGGATAAAGTACCCCTCAGTATCAGTATCAACAAAACCAAACTTCCCTTTAATATTTGAAAATTTTCCTTTAATAAAACCTAAATTTTCAGGGATATTGTATTTATTTCTTTTATTTTTCATAATTTCTCCAGAATTAATCCAAATTTCAAGAATTTCTCTATTTTCTTTTTTAAATTTTGGAGACCACCCCATAGCTTTAGTTATTTCATCAAGAGTTAAAGCTTTGCTGCCTTTTAATATATTTTTTAATTTATCAAGTTGTTTGTCTAATTTTGTATTTGTTTTCATAAATTCCTCCTATTAGCTTATTTTTAAAAGCCAATTTCGCATCTCTATAGAGTTTACATGAATGACGTAATCTCCTTTTATAAGATACTCTATTTTTTTATTAACTTCTAGTAGAATGGCTTTGTTTAAATCCACTAGAGCTAAATCTCTAATTTTTTCTACATGAGGATAGTCTCTTTTAGGTTCAATAGCATCAGCTATATACACTATTTTTTCGATTAAACTCATATTTTTACGACCAGTTGTATGAAATTTTATAGCATTTAAAATTTCATCATCATCAATTTTAAATTTTTCTTTTGTGATATAAGAGGCTACATAACTATGTAAGATTTCAATATTAGTTAAGTAATCTTTTGTTTCATCTCTAAAATATTCTTTAGATATTTTAAGAAGTTCTTCTCTTGTAAATTCCTTAGCATAATCATGTAAAAGAGAAGCCAACGCTATTTTATTTAAATCAGCATTGTAAATTTTTCCTAAAGTGATAGCTGTTTCTAAAACTCTTATAGAGTGTTCATATCTTTTTTTAGAAAGAACATCGCTTAATTCCTTTTTAAAAAAATCTATATTCATAATATTCCTCCAAATTTTTAAAAGGGAGTTTCTGAAAATAGAAACTCCCCAAAATTTTATATATTACTGTTTAGTTTATAGCTTTTACTTATGTTAATAAAATTGACTTTTTCAGCAGTCGAACCATTAATAAGTAAAACTACATTATCTGCTCCACCAGGAGTTAGTAAACTATTTACAAAAGAATAAATTAAAAGTAATTCTTCTTGTGGAGTTTTTGCAGAAGATAAAATTTTAGAATCTAAATCTAAGTAAAGAGTTCTATTTTTTATGTATACTTCATATTTAAAATTTTCTTTTTTTAAGATATTTTTATCTTCTAATTTTTTTAAAAGTTGAGATATGATATCTTTTAAAATATCTTCTTTATTAGATAAATTAGAATTTAAAATAATATCCTCTTTTGATAATTTTCCTTGTTTTAAGTTAGGAAAAAAAATTGTGGTAGTAACTTCTGTCTTTTGAATACTCTCTAAAGTAGGAGTTGATATATTTGTTACTGTTTCACTTTTTTTATTTACTTTATTTGAATATACTCCAGTAGCGATAGTAAGAGCTATTAAAATGACTAAAAAAATCTTTAATTTATGTGACATAAAACCTCCTAATAGAAAAATGATCTAATTTTATTTGCTAGTTCATCTGCCATAACATTTTGATTTGCATCTCTAGAAAGTTTAGTTACGTCAGATTTATTTGTTATAAATCCAAGTTCTACAAGGATACCGGGGCCATTAAATCCTCTTAAAACAGCAAAGTTTGCTCCATAGATTCCTCTATCCCTCATACCTAATCTTTTAGAAAGAGATGAATTTAATGGTCTAGCAATAGTTATAGATTTTTCCATATTTTTGTTATATGCAAGTTCACCCATAATTTGAGCTATACTAGTTGTCTTTTCACCATATTTTTCACCAAAACTATTTTCGTAAGATGCAATTTTTTCAGCATAAGGAGATGATTTTTTTGAAAAATAAAATATTTCCATTCCTTGGGCTGATGAATTTTTAGATGCGTTTAAATGTAAACTTACAAAAATATCAGCTTTTCCTCGGTTAGCAATTCGACTTCTTTCAGAAAGACTAATGAAAGAGTCATTGCTTCTAGTCATAATAACATTAAAATCTTTAGAAAGTTTAGTTTGTAATTTTTTTGCCACAGCTAAAGCTATATCTTTTTCTTTAT
>NZ_CAMQXC010000034.1 GCF_947038635.1 uncultured Cetobacterium sp.
TAAATGGAATGTGTATAGCTCCAAATAGAGAAAACTTATTAAATTCAAGTTTAATTTTAATAATTGCTGTTTGTCTTCATAATTGGATAGGATATTTTGTTGGATACATGGTTGGAGTTTTAACAAAAATGTCATCTGATAAAAAGAAAACGATATCTATAGAGGTTGGATTACAAAATGCTTCTTTAGCAATTGGATTATCTTCACAATTTTCAAGTCCTTTATGTGCATTACCTTCAGCAGTAGCTGTTGTAGTTCATTTAGTTTCAAGTTCATTATTAGCAAATATATTTTCTAAAGATTTTAGTTTTAAAAAATTTATTTTTGTAAAGAAAACTCAGTATGAATAAAAACGGGAGGGATTAAGATGTTTAACCAAAGAAAAGTAGGAATAATAGGAGCAGGGCATGTAGGAAGTCATTGTGCTTTATCACTTATACTTCAAGGCGTTTGTGATGAGATAGTATTTGTAGATATTGATAAAAATAAAGCTCAATCACAAGCTTTAGATTGTATGGATACAGTAGCATTTCTTCCTCACAGAGCAAAAATAAAAAGAGGTGAAATAAAAGATTTAAGAGAGATGGATATTATAGTTATTAGTGTTGGAACAATAGATAATATTTCAAAAAATCGTTTATCTGAATTAGAGGGGTCACTTAATATGATTAAATCCTTTATACCAGATATAATGAAAACAGGATTTAAAGGATATTTTGTGGTAATAACAAATCCTGTAGATATAGTTACATATTTTGTTCAAAAATTATCAGGATTACCGCATAATCATGTTATAGGAACTGGAACAGGTCTTGATTCAGCAAGACTTCGTAGAACTTTGAGTACAAAACTAAATATAGATGCTAAATCGATTCAAGCATATATGCTAGGTGAGCATGGTGATTCTCAAATGGGAGTATTTTCACAAACAACTATAAATGGTATAGAATTAAATAAATTTTTAGAAAAAACAAAATTAAATATAGATTTAGATGAAGTAGAAAATATAGTAACTAAAGCAGGATGGGAGATATATTCTGGGAAAAAAAGTACAGAATTTGGAATTGCATGTGTTTGTACAGAGATAATAAGAGCAATCTATTCTGATGAGAAAAAAGTTATGGCATGTAGTGGATATTTGCAAGGGCACTATGGAAATTATGGAGTTTATACTGGAGTTCCTGTTATTATAGGAAAACATGGAGTTGAAAATATTTTGGAATTAGAGTTAAATGAAAAAGAAAAAGATAAGTTTAATAAGACTATTGAAATAATAAAAAAACATATAGAAATCGGAAGTGAGATTTTAGATGAAACAACTTGTATAAATTTTTAGAAAATAAATATAGAGGAGACAAGTCTCCTCTATATAAAAATTTATTATATATTTAATGCAAGAGCTATACATCCTAATAATCCAGCATTGTCTCCAAGACCTGGATAAACAATATATTCATCAATATCTTCTAAAATCTCTTTAGTTTGAACATAGTTATTTAACATCTCTTTTACATTCTTTCTAATTAAAGGAAATAATTGAGATTGCTTCATAACTCCACCACCAAGAATTATTTTTTCTGGTGAAATAGTTAAAATATAATTTACAAGAGCTTGAGCAATGTAATATGCTTCAAGTTCCCAAGCTTTGTGATCAATAGGAAGTTCATAAGCCTTTACTCCCCATCTTTCTTCAATGGCTGGTCCAGATGCTAATCCTTCAAAACAATCTTTATGAAATGGGCATTTTCCAATATAAGAATCATCTTGGTGTCTTCTAATAAATATATGTCCCATCTCAGGGTGTAGCATTCCATGAACTAATTTTCCAGAAACTAACGCTCCTCCACCAATTCCAGTTCCAATTGTAAGATAAAGACAATTTTTTAATCCTTTTGCAGCTCCCCAAGTCGCTTCACCTAGTGCTGCACCATTGACATCTGTATCAAAAGCCATCGGAATATTAAAATTCTTTTGTAATTCACCAATTAAATTAAAATCACTCCAATATTTTTTAGGAGTTTTAGTGATATATCCATAAGTTTCAGAATTTGGATTTGGATCAATTGGACCAAATGAACCAATTCCTATAGCTTCAACCCCTTTATCTTTGAAAAAATCATAAACTTTTTGTAAAGTGATTTCAGGTGTTTCAGTAGGAAAACTAACTCTTTCTAAAATATTACCATTTTCATCGGCAATTCCGCATACAAATTTTGTTCCTCCAGCTTCAATAGCTCCTAGTTTCATAAAATCCTCCAATTAAAATTTATAAAATTCTATCTTAGGTATAGTAAACAACATTTTACTTCTAATTTCAATACCTAAACTATCTTTATTTGGATAGATATTTCCAGTAAAGACTTCTTCTCCATCGTTTAAAAATATTTCAATAGAACATTTATCTACAAAAATATGTATTTTTTTTAAGTTCTTAAGGTAACATTTTCTAATCCCTTTATAACCGGAACCAGAAAAATTTCTATTTAAAGACACCTTTTTTTCAATAGGATCAAAAGAAAAAGTAGTTCTTTCATTTCCTTTTTTTCTTAAGTCAATTTCTATATGTTTAGAAAAATCTTCTAAAGATATTATAAGTTCATAAGTATCTCCTAAAATATTATATTTTGAAAGATCGATAGTATTTTCGAAGCATATATTTTCTATTACGATTTTTTCTTTTCTTAATTTTTTCAAATTATTATGTGGCTTTTGTAAAATCTTATTTTTCTTAATTTCCAATACTCTTGGAATAGTTAAAGAATGTACCCAATTTTCTTTTTCGATAGATGGATGCTCTAATTCTTCTGGCATTCCTATCCAACCAATTAGAACATTTTTATTATTTTCATCTTTAAATGTTTGAGGTGCATAAAATTCAAATCCTCTATCAAGTTCAATGAAATCATTTTTTTCAACATCATACAAATCTCTAATTATATAGCCAGATTGATATCTATTATTAAATAAATCACCATCAGCCTTAATTCCCTGAGGTGAGAAAATTAGAGCTTTATTATTTTGGTCTTCAATAAAATCTGGACATTCACACATAAATCCAAAATTTCCATTGATGATTTCTTGTTCAAAATCCCAATCAATTAAATTGTGAGATGAAAAAACAACTATAGTTCCAGTTAAATCAACTTTTTGAGCACCAAGCACCATTTTATAAACTCCATTTTTTATAAAAACTTTAGGATCTCTAAAGTGCTTAGTATATTCTTTTGGGATATCTTTATCATGAATAACAGGTCCTTTTTTTTCAAAATCAATGCCATTTGTTGAGATTGCTAAACATTGGTAACTTTCTCTGATGTCATTATTTTTAACATTTCCAGTATAAAACAAATAAAGTTTATTATCTTTTTCAATGGCACTTCCAGAATAACAACCATTTTTGTCAAACCAATCATTTGGAGATAAAGCTATTGGTAAAAATTCCCAATTAATTAAATCTCTACTTTTTAAATGAGCCCAATGTTTAGAACCATGTTCACAAGCATTAGGATTCCATTGATAAAAAATATGGTACTCATTATTCCAAAAGATAAGACCATTAGGATCATTTAATAATCCAAATGGTGGAGAGATATGAAATTTATTTTTCCACATATTTTACACCTCATCTTTAAATCCAAGGATAATTGTAGCAATTCCTGCTCCAATAAAGCTTATTAAAAGTGCAATGATGTAGTTTAACATAGATCCAGGTTGAACAATTGATATACCAGGGATTCCTGTAACACCAACAGCGTTCATAGCAACCTTAGTTAGCGTAATATATGCTCCGCCAAGAGCACCACCAATAACAGCTCCAATAAATGGTTTACCAAGTCTTAAATTAACTCCAAATAAAGCAGCTTCTGTAATTCCAAGTAAACAAGAAAGTCCTGCAGGCAATGCTATTGATTTAAGTGTTGTATTTTTACTTTTTAAAAATACAGCCATAGCTGCTCCACCTTGAGCAACATTAGCCATAGACCAAATAGGAAGTAAAAAGTTCTTACCAATATTAGGATTAGCTAAAAGATTAGCTTCAATAGCATGAAAACTATGGTGCATTCCAGTTATAACAATAGAAGAGTAACTTCCACCTAAAAGAATACCTGCAAAGACTCCTAAAGTTGTATAAACATATTCTAAACCAAAAGATATTCCATCACCAATAATTCTACCTAAAGGTCCAATTAGAGTTATACTTATAAATCCTGTTATTAGAATTGTTAAAAATGGTGTTAGAATAATATCTAACATATTAGGAATTACTTTTCTTAAATTTTTTTCAATTATACTCATAACCCAAACAGCAATTAAAATAGGCAAAACCGTTCCTTGATAACCAATTTTAGCAAAATTCATGCCAAATAGAGTAAAATAACCTGAAATTCCATTTCCAACTGTCCATGCATTTTGCAGAGCTGGATGAATTAGAATTCCGCCAAGAGCAGCTGCAAGATATGGGTTAGCTCCAAACTCTTTGGCAGCAGAAAAAGCTAAGATAATAGGTAGGAAAACAAAGGCAGTATTAGAAAACATATCTAAAAGTTCAAATAATGATGAGTCACTAGTAAACCAACCAAACGTTTTACCCATACCTAAAACACCCATTAATAATCCACTTGCAACGATAGCTGGAATGATAGGTACAAAAATATTAGATAAAGTTCTAGCAAACCTTTGGAAAATATTTAAATTTTTTATTTGATCTTTTTTTATATCTTCTAAAGATGATTCTTCAATGTGAGTTTCTCCTAAAATAATACTACAAATTTTATTTACTGCACCTTGTCCTAAGATAATTTGAAGTTGCCCATTTGAGAAAAAAGCCCCTTTTATATCAGGATTCTTTTTTAAATTTTCTAAATTAACAATACTTTGATCTTTGACAACAGCTCTTAATCTTGTTGCACAGTGTCCTATAGTAGAAATATTTTTTTCACTTCCAATATTTTCAATAATAAAATCGGCAATTTTTTGATAGTCCATTTCTCCTCCAAAAATAAAAATATTTTTATATATGGGAACGGTACCATATATTATTAAATTTAATATATTTTTTTGAAAAAGTCAATATACTATTTTTGAAATAATATTTTATTTTTGAAAATTAAACTTTTTTTTCTATTTTAAAGCATTAAAAAATTAATTTTGTTTTTTTAAAAAATAAATATTATAATTACTTAATGAAAAAAATAGGTGGTATAAAATGAAAAAAAAATTAACAATAAAAGAAATAGCTGAACTTTCAGGAGTTGGAAAAAGTACTATATCTAGATTTTTTAATAATGGCTATGTAAGTGAAAGTGTTAGAGAAAAAATAGAGAAAGTTATTAATGAAAATAACTATGAACCAAATGTTTTTGCAAGGGGGATAAAAGCAAAAAATAATCGGTTTATAGGGGTAATAGTACCATGTTTAGATTCGACAATTACATCCACTATTTTGATGAATTTAGATAATAGATTAAGAGAATTGGGTTATATACCTCTAATAATTAATACAAATCATAATGTTTCTTTAGAGATATCTAATTTAGAAAATCTATCTAGATTGAATGTAGAAGGAATAATATTGGTAGCTACAGAAGTTACAAAAAAACATAAAGATTTTGTGAGGAAAAGTAAAATTCCAGTGCTTTTTATAGGTCAAATTTGTGAAGAAACTTATTGTATAGTTAATGATGAAGAAAAAGCCGGACAGGTTATGGGAGAGTATATATTAAATTCTAATCATAAAGATATTCTTTATGTAAGTGTTGATGAAAATGACACTTTAGTTGGAATAGTAAGAAAAAAAGCTGTACTAGATAAAATATTAATAAATAATGTAAAGCTTGATGTAGAAATTAGTGATTTTTCAATGGATTCTACAGAAAAACTTGTCTATAACTATATGAAAAAAAGAAAACCTACTTGTATAATTTGTGCAACTGATAACATGGCCTTTGGTGCAATAAAAGCTTTAAATAGTTTAGAAATAAAGATACCTGAAGAAGTATCAGTTGTGGGATTTGGTGGGTATAAAATTTCAGACTTAATTTGTCCTTCTCTTACAACAATAAAATTTTACAACTCTTTAACTGGAGAATTAGCAGCAGAAAGCATTGTAAAACTTTTAAATAAAGAAAATATTCCAAAAATTCAAAAAATAGAATTTGAATTTTTAGAAAGAAAAAGTGTAAAGAAGTTGAATAGTTGATAAATGAATTTATTAATATGAGAGGAGAAATTATGAAAATAATAAAATGTATTTTTTTGTTTCTATCGATGTATTTATCTAGTTTTGCACAAGATAATAACTTTTTAGGAAGTCAGACTCTTTATGTAAAAGTAGATGAAAATTACACAAAAGTACCAGAGGGATTTACACCATTCTATATAAATCATTTAGGAAGACATGGAGCAAGATATTTGAGTAGTTCTAAATCTATAGATAAAATTCTTAACAAATTAGTAGAAGCTAGTGAGAGAAAAGAGTTGACACCTTTAGGTAAGGAGTTATTAAAAGATGTTTTACAATTAAAAGATTTTGAAAATGGAAAATATGGTCTTTTATCTCAAATAGGTAAGGATATGGAGTTTGGAATAGGAAAGAGAATGTATAAAAATTATCCACAAATATTTAAAGAAAATAGAGAAGTTTTAGCTGAAGCAACTTACGTAAAGAGAACTCAACAAAGTATGGATGAATTCTTAAAAACATTTAAAGAGAATATTTCAGAAGATAATATAAAAACGAAAATAAATGGAAAAATAGATCCAATTTTAAGATTTTTTGATTTAAACCTTGAATATATAGAATTTAAAGAAAGTGGAGATTGGAAAACTTTGTTAAATAGTTTTCAACAAAGAAGTAAAATATATATTGAAATAACTAATAGAATTTTTAAGAATAAAGATATGTTAAGTGCTAAAGATAGTTTGAAATTTACTACAGACTTATATGGATTATATACAAATCAATATGATATAGGGGAAAACGTAGAATTAAGTAAATACTTTACACAGGAAGAATTAAAATATTTTTGGGTTAACAAAAATTTATCAATGTATTTAGAAAAAGGACCGAGTAGTGTAGGACAGAATTTACCAATGGATATTTCTTTTGCTCTTTTAGAGAATTTTTTATCAACATCAGAAAATGCTATTAAGAATGAAAATATAGCAGCTAATTTAAGATTTGCTCATGCAGAAACAGTGATTCCTTTTGCAAGTTTACTAAAAATTGATTTTGCATCAAAGCAAACTAATGATTTGAATAATGTTGAAAATATTTGGAAAGATTATAAAGTTTCTCCAATGGGAGTTAATATCCAGTGGATTTTTTATAAAAATGAAAAAAATGATGTTTTAGTAAAAATGCTTTATAATGAAAAGGAGATTAATTTTCCAATAGAAAGTAATATGAAACCATATTATAAATGGGATGATATAAAAAAATATTACGAGAAAGTAATAAATGATTTAAAAATAAAAAAATATGATACAATAATCGATGAAGTTAAGTATTTTAAAACATCATAGAATATAACAAAAGGGGAGATGTATGAGAACTGAAAGAGAAAAAATGATAGCTGGAGAGATGTATAATCCTAACGATGATCAGCTGGTAAAAGATAAAGAAGCTGCTAAGAGATTTTGTAGAGAGTATAATTTAACAGATGATACAAATTATGATTTAAGAAAAAAAATGATTCAAAGCTTTTTAGGAAAAACAGGAAAGGATTTACATATTGAATCAAATTTTAGAGTTGAGTATGGATATAATATTGAAATTGGAGAAAACTTTTATTCAAACTATGATTGTTTACTTTTAGATATTTGCCCAATTATAATTGGTGCTAATGCTATGCTAGCTCCAGGAGTTCATATTTATTCAGCAACACATCCGCTAGATCCAAATGAAAGAAATTCGGGAAAAGAATTTGGAAAACCAGTGAAAATAGGTGATAATGTTTGGATAGGAGGAAGATCTGTTATAGCTCCAGGGGTAACCTTAGGAAATAATGTTGTTGTAGCTGCAGGATCTGTTGTTACGAAAAGTTTTCCTGATAATGTTGTAATAGGTGGAAATCCAGCGAAAATAATAAAAAATATAGAGATTAAATAAAAAAATAAAAAATTAATTTGACATAAAAATTTTCATATGTTAGTATACTTAAAAATAAATTTATAGGAGTGGTTGAGATGACGACACACAATTTAATATCAAAAACTACAATGATGAATATGATGATGCCTATGGGAGTTGGAACCAAAAATTAATTTTTAATTTTGGGACGAACTCATTTTTGCTTTACCAAATGAGAAAGCTCCCAAGGAATAAAGTTGTTAACATAAAGCTTGGGATTTTAAATCTCAGGCTTTTTTTTATTAAATTTTTAAAATTCATAATATATTACAAGGAGGAATAAATGATACAACTTAAAAATATTATTAAAACTTATGAAAATAAAGGTCAAAATATTGAAGCTTTAAAAGAGTTATCTTTTGATTTTAAGAAAGGGGAGATAACTGGAATAATTGGATACTCAGGAGCTGGGAAGAGTACTTTATTAAGATGTATAAATCTTTTAGAAATGCCAAGTGCAGGGGAAGTTGTAATTGATGGAGTTATTTTAAATAAATTGGAATCTAAAGATTTAAGAGAAACTAGAAAAAAAATAGGAATGATATTTCAACATTTTAATCTTATGAGAAGTAGAAATGTTTTTAAAAATATAGCTTATCCTCTTAAAGGAAGTGGTCTTTCTAAAAAAGAGATAGAGGAAAGAGTTGATGAACTTTTAGATCTAGTGGGATTGAAGGATAAAAAATATAATTATCCATCTCAACTTAGCGGAGGACAAAAACAAAGAGTAGGAATAGCAAGAGCTTTGGCAAATAGACCAAATTTAATTTTATGCGATGAAGCTACATCAGCATTGGATCCTGAAACAACGGTTGCTATATTAAAGTTATTAAAAAAAATTAATAAAGACCTAGGAGTAACGATTGTTTTAATCACACATCAAATGGAGGTTATAAAAGAGATTTGCGACAGTGTTATTGTTATGGAAGAAGGAGTTATTAGAGAAGAAGGAGATGTAATTGATATTTTTTCAAGACCAAAAGAGCCAATAACGAAGAGATTTTTATCATCTATTTTCAATACAGAAAAAATAAATAGTTACTTAGAAAGTATATCAGTTAAACAAAATGAAAAAATAATAAAATTATCTTATGTTGGAAATAACACAGAGGAAGCTTATATTTCAAGAGTTTCTAGAGAATACAATATTGATGCTAGTATTTTATTTGGAAATATAGAGATTATAAAAGAGACTCCAATTGGAAATTTGGTTATAAAGCTAGGTGGAGATGAAAAAAATATTATAGATTCAATAGAGTACTTAAATAAAAATCAAATATATGTGGAGGTTTTAAAAAATGGAAGAAAAATTATATAGTTATTTAGGAAATGTAATAAAGTATCAAGATGAAATGGTTCGTGCCATGGGAGAAACACTAACAATGGTTGCTATAGCAGGAACTGTTTCAACATTAATTGGAACAATTATGGGAATAGTTTTAGTTATAACTAGAAAAGGTGGAATTTTAGAAAATAGTTTAATTAATAATATTTTAGGAAAATTTATAAATATTTTTAGATCAATTCCATTTGTAATTCTACTAGCAGCGTTAATTCCTGTAACAAGATTTTTTATGGGAACAACTATTGGTTTAAAAGGAGCAATTGTTCCTCTTATATTTGGATCAGCTCCATTTGTTGCAAGACAAATAGAATCGGCATTATTAAGTGTTGATTCAGGAGTAATAGAAGCAGCCTACGCAATGGGATCTTCTCCATTTGAGATAATTTATAGAGTATTATTGAGAGAAGCATTACCAGAGATTATTTACGCTCTTATTATAACTACAGTTAGTTTAATTGGCTTTTCAGCTGTAGTAGGAACAGTTGGTGGTGGAGGTCTTGGTGACTTTGCTATTAGATACGGATATCAACATTTTAAAACAGATATTATGGTAGTAACAATTATAATTTTAGTAAGTTTGATAACTTTTATACAATGGTCAGGAGAAAAAATATTAAAAAAAATAAAACGTTAAAATAAAAATTAAAACTATAGGGAGGAAAGAGTTATGAAAATATTAAAGATTTTAAAGGTAGTTATATTTTTGGTATTATCAACAGTAGGATTTTTAGGATGTGGAAATTCATCAGATGATTCATCAATAGTAGAGAAAAAAGTGGTAAAATTAGGGATTAACGGAGATGAAAATGTAATATGGGAAAATGTAAGAGATCAACTTGCAAAAGAAAATATAGAACTAAAATTTATAAATTTTGCAGACTACATAAGACCAAATTTAGCTCTTCAAGATAAGGAAATAGATATAAATGCATTTCAAACAGAGATATATTTTGATAATTTTAAAAAGGAGCATAAGTTATCAATAGTTAATTTAGGATATACAGTGCTAGCTCCAATGGGGATTTATTCAAAAAAATTAACGGATTTATCTCAGTTAAAAGATGGTGCAGTAGTAGCTATTCCAAATGATAGTTCAAATGGTGGAAGGGCATTACTTTTACTTCAAGATGCGGGACTTATAAGTGTAAATAAAGATGCAGGAGCTTTTCCAAGGGTTAAAGATATTATAGAAAATCCAAAAAATATAAAAATAGTTGAATTAGTAGCAACTCAAATTCCTAGATCAATAGAAGATGTAGATGTGGCTACTATAAATAATGGTGTCGCTGTTCAAGCTGGATACTCTCCATTGGTAGATTCAATCTTTATTGAAAATTTTAAAAATGAGAGATTAAAGCCATATTTTAATATAATAGCTTCAAGAGATGATAATCAAAATAAACCAGAGATAAAAAGAGTTTTAGAGGTTTATCAAACTGCTGAAAATAAAAAAATAATAGATGATTATTATAAAGGATCTTCAATAGCCGTATTTTAAAGTTAACATTAAAAGAGATTAGATAACTTTTGGAGGAAATAAGATGGAAAAGAAAATAATAGATTTTTTAGATAGTAATAGAGATATTTTTATAGATCTCAGTCAAAAAATACACCAAAATCCTGAGGTTGGAAACGAAGAGTATTTTGCAGCTGATTTATTAACAAAATTTTTAGAAGAGAAAGGATTTAATGTTGAAAGAGATATAGCAGGACATGAGACAGGGTTTATAGCTAGAAAGAAATCAAAAAATGGAGAGTATCCTAAAATAGCTTTTTTAGCTGAATATGATGCACTTCCAAATTTAGGTCATGCTTGTGGACATAATATAATTGGAGCAATAAGTGTGGCTGGGGCAGTTGGCTTAGGAGAGTTATTAGACAATATTTCAGGAGAAGTCATCGTTTATGGATGCCCATCAGAAGAAGGAGGAGAGAATGGAAGTTCAAAAGGTTCATTTGTTCGCGAAAACCTTTTTGAAGGGGTAGATGTTGCAATGATAATCCATCCAGGGAGCGAACATTCAATAACTAAAAAGAGTTTAGCAGTAAATCCTTTGGATTTTGAATTCTTTGGGAAATCTTCACATGCTGCTGGCTCTCCTGAAAATGGCAAAAATGCTTTAGATGCATTACTACATTTTTTTAACGGAATTGCAACACTTAGACAACATGTGAAGTCAGATGTAAAAATTCATGGGATAATAACTCATGGAGGAGATGCACCAAATATAATTCCAGATTACACTAAAGCGAGACTTTATATAAGATCTTCAACAAAAGAGGGTTGTGATGAAGTTACAGAAAAAGTAGAAGCTATTGCTCATGGGGCAGCACTTATGACAGGATGCACTGCAAAAGTTTCTAGTTTTCAAAATAGAGTTGATAATCTTATACCAACGAAATATTTTGATAATCTTTATGTAGAAACTATGAAAAAATTAGGGATAGATGTTTCTGTAGATTCAAAAAAAGGAATGGGATCAACTGATGTGGGAAATGTTAGCCATGTAATACCAACGATTCATCCTAATATAAAAATTTGTGATTATAATGTTTTTGGTCACACTCATGAATTTGCAGAAGCTGCTGGGTCTATTAGAGGAGATGAAGCTGTAATATTAGGAGGAAAAGCTCTAGCCTTACTAGGGTTGGATTTAATTTTAAATAAAGAAAAATTAGAGAATGTAAAAGAAGCTTTTTTATCAAGATAAAATAAGCATTAAAAAGGGATATTATTAAAACAATAATATCCCTTTAATTTTATGGTAAAAAGCTTCTTAGATAATCAATATAAGCTTTTTTAGCTAAATTTCTAATATAATATGTATACGTTGGATATGCTTGTACAGAGTTCATAACTTTATAGAATTTAATTTTATTTCCAATCATCAGTTGTAGGAATCCAATAATTTCACCAGCTCTTTCACCGATACAAGTAGCACCAATAATATTAAATTTGTTATCGCAAATAATTTTTAGAAAAAATGCCTTTTCAAACGTAATTAAACTTCTCTCATTATTTAAATCTAGAGAATATATATATGTTTTTTTATATTTTCTATTAGCATCTTCCTCATTTAAACCAACTTTAGAAACTTCAATATCTCCAAAAAGTGTCCAAGGGATAAAAGAATAGTTTATTTTTTTCATAATATATGGGAAAAGAATATTTCTTACAACAGTTTCTCCTTGATAACCAGCTACATGTGAAAATTTGAAAGAAGAGGCTATATCACCAATTGCAAATATATTTTTTTCAGATGTTCTCATAAATTCATCCACAGAAATTCCTTTTGTATCATACTTAATTCCAGTTTTATCTAAATTAAGATTTTGTATATTTGGAGTTCTACCAGCAGATATAAATATTTTTTCACTTAAAAAATCACCATTATTAGTTTTTATTAGAATATTATTATCAAGATTTTCAATCTCCATAGAAGTACAATTTAATATTAAATTAATTCCTGCTTCTTTTAATTTATTAAGATAAAAATCCTTTACCTCAGCTTCCATCATAGGTAGAAAAATGTCAGATTTTTCAAGAATAGTAACATCAATATTTAATTTTTTAAGAGGAAAGGCTAGCTCTAAAGATATTACTCCTGCCCCAATTAAAGTTATACTTTTATAATCTCCTTTTTCATAAAAAAAGTTGTGATTAGCAAAGTATTTAACTTTCTCCAATCCTTTTATATTTGGGATAAAAGGGGAGCTTCCTGTAGAGATAACAATATATTTTCCTATGTATTTTTGTCCATTGACTAAAATAGTATTTTTATCAATAAAAGATCCTTCGCCTTTTATAAAATCTATATTTTTGAAGTTTGAAATATGAGGGAGCTCATTATCACCAATGGCATGAACATTTTTTAAAGCCATGTTTAAAGCTTCTGTTAAATTTGAGGCAGTCTTAGATGCAGAGATAAAACTTTTAGATGGAACGCATCCTCCCCAAGTACATTCACCACCCAAATGATCTTTTTCAATTAAAAGAACTTTTTTTCCAGCAGAAGCAAGACCAATTGAGGTTGTAAGTCCACCTGCTCCGCCACCAATTACAATTGTATGATACATATTAGCCTCCTCGATTCTTTTAATATAGTATATACTACGAATGTCGTATAATTGCAATATTATCTATAATTTATTTATATATTTTATAAAGTATGTTATACTATAAGTCTAAGAAAATATTATGGAGGAAAATTTTATGAACGATATATTAATTAAAATTTCAGAAAAATATATGAAAAATTTAAAAAATCAAAGTCCAGAGGATAAAGAGAGCAATGTAATATATGGAAAAATATTAAATATTTTAGAAAAAGATCCAACACTTAATTTATTTGGGCTTTTAACAGAATTAAATAAAGGAAAAACATTTTATGAAAAAAATAAAGTTAGAAATAGAAGAGATAGACTTACAAATTTAGATATTTTAATTAAAAATGCTAATACAATTGTAGATAATCTTTTAGAAGATGATGAAGAGAGTTTAAGAAAAATTGAAAGAAGCTTAAATAGATCTGATATCTATAGAGATAGAATGGTTATGAACATACTTTTAGCAGAGTTTCCATCACCTCAATTTCATGATGTTTACTATACAATTAAAAATGATCAATGTAAAAAATTTTTATTAGAAGTTGTAGATGAAATAAGAAAAAGTAAATAAAAAGAATCCTTATACAACGTACAACAATTGTATAAGGATTTTTTTTTATTCGTATGTTGCTCTCATAGTAATTTGTCCTGTATATTTTCCAGGAGTTTGATCTTTTCTAGGTTGTGCAGTTGCAGCAATACTTAAAGTACTCTCTCCTCCATCAGTTAAAATAATAGTATTATTTGTATGATTTAAAAAATTGCCAGGACTATTTTTTGCAGTACAGTTAAAAGTTATATTAAAAAAATCTTTATTATTACTATAAATTGGCACAGTAAAACTAGATCCATCAGAAGATAAATTATCAAAAGATATTTTTACTTTTGTATTTTCCTCTCCTTTTACGGTAAAACTTGAATAAGCATGACTAGTTGAACTAGCCAAGATATTACCAAAATCTAAAGCACCATCTGCTTGAACTGTTAATGGTTTAATTATTGTTGCTGTAATATTCATTGTACTTTCTACAGCTGAGTTTTCCAATGCTGAAAAGCTAATAGCTGACGTTGTTAATAAAAAACTAAAAATTAAAATTTTTTTCATATTCCCTCCCTAATAAAATAAAAAGCCAGTTACACTAAAAAAGTGTAACTGGCTGTCATTTTAAAGACCCTATAGCTTTGCGTCATAAGGTTTCCCTTACTTTGCCATGATTATTATATTTTCTATAGAAATAATATAATAAAAATCATAAAAAGTCAATATTTCTCTAAGAATATTAAAATATAAAAAAAAAGCAAGGAAAAATATTTTTTAATGGTAAATAGTGATAAATAATAGCGAAAATATATAAAGCTATAAAAGGAGGAGAGCATTATGATTATTGCATTTATAGGTGGAATTATTTTAGGGTTTTTATTTTTTTATAGTTTAAATTTTGGTACTAATGAAATTAAAAAATTTAAAAATCCCTCATTATTTATTTTTGTAACTTCACTACTAAGAATTTTTCTTCTTTTAGTTGGATTTTATTATTTAGCTCAAAATAGTGGTCACAGATTTTTTGCAGCTTTATTAGGAGCAATTTTATCAAGAATTTATATAGTATACTTCTATAAAAATAAGAAAAAATAATATCAATATAATATATATGAAAGTGATTTAGTATTCTTTTTTTATAAAATGGTTGAAAAAAAAACATGTAAGTGATAATATACCTCTGTAATGGTTCTAATGATTAAAAGGGAATTAAGTGAAAAACTTAAGCGGTCCCGCCACTGTAAAGAGGACGAAAACATCAAAACCACTGAATATTTTTTATTTGGGAAGGGATGTAAGTAGGGTGAATCTAAGTCAGGAGACCTGCCATTATGAAATCTGCGAGGACGGAGAAGAGGTAACTCTTCTTCCAAATTAAATTATATTTGGGAGGATATTTCTATGAAAAAACTGTTATTATCACTATTTTGTTTATCTACTGCATTGGTATTAGCTCATGGTGAAGAGGCTTTTGAAGATGCAGAGTTTTACACAGGAGGGAAAAGTGCTGTTGTAATGACACACTTTGGAACAACTCACTCAGATACTAGAGCGAAAACTATTGATGCAATTAATCAAAAAGCTATAAAAGCTTTTAATGGAAAAGCAGATGTATTTGAGGCTTATACATCTAGAATTGTAACTAAGAGAGTTGCAGCTAATGAAGGAATAAAAAAATATAATCCAAGTGAAGTTTTAACATCTTTAAAAAAACAGGGATATAAAAATGTAATCATACAACCAACAAATGTAATTGATGGTGTAGAGATGGAATCAATAAAAAAAGAAGCTCAACTTCATGCTAAGGATTTTAATAATTTAAGAGTTGGAGATGCATTATTAAGTGATCCACATCATTATGAAGATACAATCAATGCTATTATGAAAACAGTAGGACCTTTAAATAAAAAAGAAGCAGTAGTTTTAGTAGGACATGGAACATATAATTCAGCAACATCTGCTTATGCAATGTTTGATTATATGGCTAAAGATATGGAAAAACCTATTTATGTTGGAACTGTAGAGGGATATCCAACTTTTGAAAATGTAGTAAAACAATTAAAAAAAGATAATAAAAAAGAGATTGTTTTAATGCCAATGATGTTTGTAGCAGGAGATCATGCTAAAAATGATATCGCTGGAGAATGGAAAGATAATCTAGAAAAAGCAGGGTTTAAAGTTAAAGTTAAACTTGTTCCTCTTGGAGAGATTCCTGAAATTCAAGATATGTTTGTTGGAAATGCAAAGTTTCTTGAAAAACATAAAAGTATAGATATTGTAGAAAAAAAAGCAGGATACGCAAAAAGTAAAGATTTATAAAAAATAAAAGCTCCATCTCTAAATATAAAGATGGAGTTTTTTTATTTATTGAAAATTCTTCTAAAAAACTTTATAAATTCTGAAAAAACTATTATTGATAAGCTAAAAAATATAATTTTTAAATATTCTATATAGTTTAAATAATTTAAAGAGAAAAAATTTCTTAAAAATATAGAGATAAAAATCTGAATAATAATAGTACTTATAAAAACTATATTAAGAATTTTATTATTAAAAAAAGTTTTTAATATAGAACTTTTTCCAATACTTTTACAGTTATAAACATTAAATATAACTAAAAATATAAAAAGATTAAAGATGTAAGTAGGTGTCATCTCTTTGCTTATATGAAAAACTCTTATAAAAAAAATCATAGATAAAACCATAAAAGTAGAGTTTGTAAAAATATTAATCCATAAATCAGTAGTTACAATACTTTTATTTTTGTCTCTTGGTAATTCGTTCATAATATATTTTCTAGTTTTTTCGAAACTTAATGAAATTGCAAGAGGACCATCCATCATAATATTAATCCATAGAATTTGAATAGGTTTTAAAGGTGTTCCCCAATCTAAAAGTTCAAACATTAAAATAAGAAATAAAGCAGCAACATTTACTATTTGTTGGAATTGAATAAATTTTTGAAAATTTTCATAAAGACCTCTTCCTGATTCAATAGCTTTAACTATAGTGGCAAAAGAATCATTAAGAAGAATTATGTCTGCAGTTTCTTTAGAAACTTCTGTTCCAGTTATGCCCATTGCAATACCAACTTCAGCTCTTTTAAGAGAAGGAGCATCATTTATCCCATCCCCAGTTACTGCAACAGACTTTCCCATTTCCATAAGAGTATTAACTATTCTGAGTTTAGTTAAAGGGTTACTTCTTCCAATAACAGAAATATGTTGTAACTTTCCTCTTAGTTCATAGTCATTCATAGAGTCAATATCTTTTGCATCGAGAATAAGTGAGTCTGACTTGATTAAACCTAATTCATTAGCTACTGTAGTAGCAGTTAGGGTATTATCACCTGTAAGGATTTTAACATCAATACCAGCTTTTTGACATGTAGTAATAGCATCAAAGACCTCTTTTCTAATGGGATCTGAAATTGAAGCAAATCCATCGTAGATACAATCTTTCATAAGATTTTTTTCAAAATCTCTCCATTTTTCCTCTTTTGATAAATCTTTGTGAGCAAAGGCAATAATTCTACGACCAATACTTTGTTCAGCTTGAATTGCTTGGAGTTGACTTTGTTTTTCAAGTTCAGATATATTACAAGCTTCAAATATTTTTTCAGGAGCTCCTTTTATAAAAAAAATATAGTTGTTTGAAATTGATGCCAACACAATGCTGCCCATACTTTTTTTAGTAGAATTAAAAGGATATTGAAAAAGAAGTTTTTCATCTTTTGATATAAAATCTTCTTTTAAATTTGAATAATAATTTAGAAGAGCAATTTCAGTGGGATTTCCTATAAATTTTTTACTAGAACTTTTATCTTCAGTAAAAGATGAACTGTTATTAAAAAAAATATTTTTTAATAACATGTTTTTATTTAGAGATTCCATTTTAATAACACTCATCTTATTTTCAGTTAATGTCCCTGTTTTATCAGAACAAATAACATCAATAGCTCCAATAGATTCACAAACAGCTAACTTTTTAACTAATGCATTTTCTTTAGAAAGGCGAATAGCTCCTAAGGCTAAGGTTGCAGCAATCATAGTAGGTAACCCTTCTGGAATAGTAGAAACAATAAGTACAATACAGATAGTTATAGCTTGTGCAATATTTTGTAAACTTAATTGGTTATCAATATAGTAA
>NZ_CAMQXC010000035.1 GCF_947038635.1 uncultured Cetobacterium sp.
AAAAACAGTATACAAGGTGATTCTAAATTTTTAAATATTTTAGAAAAAATTGGATTAAAAGTATTGAATTTTAATGATACTAATATTACTGTAAAAGGGGTTCCTACATATAAAGGTATTGAACTAAGTATGAATGATATTCCAGATGTAGCTCAAACTTTAGCTGTTGTTGCGCTTTTTGCAACTTCACCAACTAAGGTGTGGGATGTTGAAAATATGAGAATAAAAGAAACCGATCGAATATCTGCTTTAAAAAATGAAATCTTAAAAATTCATGGTAATTTTACAGAATTTAATGATGGATTTTTAATTATTCCAAAATCTTTAGAAAGTTATCAAGGTGATTTTTTAAAAACTTATGATGATCATCGAATGGCTATGTCTCTCTCTTTAATAGGATTAAGAGTCCCTGGGATAAAAATTTTAGATCCAAACTGTGTTTCTAAAACATTCCCTAATTTTTTTAAAGAATTTAGTAAAATTTACGAGGAGGAGTGATGATCAAAAAGAGTTTTTTATTATTTCTTTTAATTTTCATCCATGTATTTTCAATTAGTGTTTCTCACTCTCCAGAAGATATTGAAATTGAAAAATTAAAGCAAGAAATAAAGCTTCTTCAAAATAAAATAAAGAAACTTGAAAATAAAAAAATTGAAAAGTTTAAGGAAGAAGAAAAACAGCCTAAAATAGGGCTTGTATTAAGTGGCGGTGGTGCTAAAGGATTTGCTCATATAGGGGTTCTTAAAGTTTTAGAAGCAAACAATATTAAAGTTGATTATATTACTGGAACAAGTATGGGAGCTCTTATTGGTGCTCTCTATTCTGCTGGATATACTCCAAATCAAATTGAAAAGTTAGTTTTAGATATCAATTGGCAAGAAACCTTTAATGATAGTCCTAATATTACTGATATCTCTATTGATCAAAGATCGATGATGAAAAATTATAATCTTTCTTTAAAATATGATAACTCTTTAAATTTTGCTTTACCAAAAGGTATTCGAAACACTCAAAAAATATATCTAACTTTAAAAAACCTTCTTTGGAATGTAGAACAAACAAGAGATTTTAAAAAATTGCCCATTCCTCTTGAAATTATTGCAACTGATCTAAATACAGGAAAAGCTAAAGCTTTTAATAGTGGAGATTTAGCTCAAGTTATTACTGCGAGTATATCTATTCCTACAATTTTTGATCCTGTTAAAATTGGAGATAATTACTATGTTGATGGTCTATTATCTAGAAATTTTCCTGTGGAAGATGCATTTAATTTAGGAGCTGATATTGTTATTGGTGTTGATGTGGGAACTTCTCTTCAAAAAAAAGAAGATTATGATATTTTAAGTGTTGCTGATCAAATTGTTGCTATCCAAAGTACTAGTTCTACTAAAAAACAAAGAGATTTAGCGACAATACTTATCGACCCTGATATCTCAAACTTTAAAACAACTGATTTTAGTAATTTTAAAGAGATTGAAGCTTTAGGGGAAGCCGCTGCAAAAGAGCAACTTCAAAAAATATTAGATTTTGGACCTAAACCAAACAAACGAAAGAGTTCTCTTCAATATAAAAATAACTTTGTTTTAGAAAATATTGATGTGATAACCGAAACAAAAAATAATAATCATAAAGAAATTATAGAATCAATCTTCAAAGATTCCATAGGAACTAATATAAACCCAGATACTCTAGAAAAATTAATGTTAAAAATATATAGTTTAAATTTTGTTAATAAAATTTATTATTCTTTTAAAAATAACACTTTAAAGCTTCAAGTAGAAGAAAATCCTACTAATATAGTTGGCCTTGGTGTAGATTATCAAACTGATTATGGAACTACTTTTTCCATTGGAACTGATATTAGTTCTTTTGGTAAAATAGGTAGCTTATCAACTATCGAAGCTACTTTTGGTGATTATCTTGGTCTGGATTTAAAAAACTTTTCGTATTATGGTGTTTCTAATAAAGTTGGTATTTTAAGTAGTATTAGTTATGAAGAAAATCCATTTTTTATATATCATAATAAAAATAAAATTGGTAGTTATAAAAGTCAAGTTACAAAATTAGAAGGAGCCTTCGTTACCCAATATTCCAATTTATTTTTATTCTCATACGGTGCCTCTCTAAACTATGCTAGTTTAGATCCTGAAATAAAAAATATTTTTGATTCATCAATACAATATTCTAAAAGTTATGGAGATATTTTCTTTAATATTAACTGGGATAAAACAAATTCTATAGCTTTCCCAACCAAAGGTTTTAAAGGTGAAGTTTCTCAAAGATGGGGAGGTAATCTAGGAAAAGATAATTTAAACTTTTTATCTACTAACTATCTATCTTCAAATTATCTACCTATAACTGAAACAACAAGCTTAACTGCTAAATTTTTTGGTGGAAACATTACTGGAGATGATATTCTTCCTGATAAGTATATAAAACTTGGTGGTTTATCCGATGACTTATCTCATAATACTTATGCTTTTAGTGGATATTATTTCCAAGAAAAGTATTTATCTTCTCTTTTTGGAATAAGTTTTGGAATTCAACAAAAACTTATCGAGAATTTATATATTGGAGCTAATTGGGATTTTGCAACATATAAATTTGCTAACGAAGTTTTTAATGATGATAAAAACTCACTTCTTTGGAAAGATTACTCTCAGGGAGCTGGAATAACTCTTAGTTATTTAAGTTTAATAGGTCCTGTTAAATTTAATATTTCCAAAGCTCAAGAATCCCATGATTTTCTTTTCCAATTTAGTTTCGGATATAAGTTTGATTAAAAAAAACACCCTAAATAATTAGGGTGTTTTTTGCTCCATTTTTTTGAGCTAATTTTTCCAATTCTTCTAATTCAATATTAGTTGGAGAGAATAAATTACTTTTCATCTCTTCTCTTACTCCAAAATGTCTATATTTTATTATCTTATATCTAATCTCTTTATTAGATATAGCTTTAGCAACATTTTCAACAGTTAATCTATTATTTAATCTATTTGCAACTATAACACTTCTTACTTCAAATAGCTTTCCTATATCTCTTAAAAAATATAAGTTTTTTATAACTGGATTAACCTCTTTTTCTGTTAAAAGTAAATGCTCTCTATTATCCCAAGCTTTTACATCTAACATAAAGAAATCTGTATTTTCTACTAACTCTTTATACTCAATACCATCTAAATTTAAACTTCCATTTGTATCAACAAAACAAGTTAAATTAGGCCATTTCTTTTTTACTTCAGAAAAAAGTTTAGCTATAAATTTATATTGTAAAGTACTTTCTCCTCCACTTACTGTTATCCCTTTTATAAAAGCTTTTACTTTACCAATTTCAACTAATAAATCTTCAATTGTATAGTCATTTACTTTAGGAGATGAATCAAATCTACAAATTTTTGTACATTGGTCACACTCACAACATAAATTTTTATTCCAAATTATTTTAGAATTAGATACTTCTAAAGCTTTTGTTGGACAAGCTTCAACACATTTATAACACTCTTTACAAATATTTATTGTCTCTGGATTGTGGCAATACTCACAATTAAAATTACACCCTTGAAAAAATATAGCCATTCTATTTCCTGGACCATCAACATTGGAAAATTTTATAATTTTATTTATCTTTGCCTTCAACTCCACATTACTCACTTCTCAATTTTCTTCCTAAAGCTTTAGCGTTATCTCTAGCACCTTTTCCTAAAATAGTTGTATCTCTTAATACTTGCTCACCTTTATCTAACTTTTCAATCTCTGATTTTTTTACAAGGTATCCTGTTACTCTAACTACATCACAAGTATCGCTATATAATGAGAAAAATCTCATTTCAGTTTCAAAAGCTCCCTTTATTATATCTAAGATAGCTTCTGGATTTGATTTATATGTCTCATCAAACACAAATATATCACCAATTCCACTTGGACAATATTGATGGAATGGAGCTGATTGAACTATATGGTCAAATATTTCTGGCTCCTCTCCAACTGGAATTCTACACCCTGGACTTTCATTTCTATCAGTATCTATTCCAACTTGTGAGTGTAATAAATGAGTATTTTCGAAAAACTCTCCTGCATATTTTGTCTTATGAGCTGCTATTAATTTTGACATAGTCTCTACTATTTCAAGTCCTAATTTGTTTGCTTTTTCTGAATATCCAAATCTATCTTGTTTTTCTGTTGCACCTAAAAGATTATTTACACATTCAGCTAACCCAACAAAACCAAATAATCCTGTAAATTTCTCCTTCTCTAAAAGTCCCTCTTTTATTAAGAAACTACTTTCATAAAATCCACTTTCTTCAATAATAAATCTAGATCTTTCATCTATATATTCTAACATCTCTTTTGACACTTCAGGTAAAACTCTTGTAAAAAAATCCTCTTTTGAATTAGCTAACTTTGACAGAGCTCCTAACCTTACTCTAACTAAAGTATTTGCTCCACCACCAACTTTTAATCCATTATAACAACTAACTATTCCATATTCTCCTTTAAAATCTGCTCTAAAGATTTTATCATTAGCAAAACTTGGTTTAGCTGTCACTAGTGCTGTTTTAATCGCTTCTACTGCAATTTTATCTGTTGTTTCTTCAGTATATTTTATTGTTAAATTTGGTGTTGGCAACTCTAACTCTCTCATAGCTCTTAATATTAATATTCCAGCCTTTGTTTCTTTCGGTCCAATATTAGCATGACAGAATGAGTCAGTTATTGTTGAATCTATATGCTTTAAAAATAATTTAATTGCTAAATATGCTTCTGCTTCATCTTTAATAAAAGGTTCTAATAAATAATCAATATTCCCTAAATAAACAGGCATTGTTGTTATAGATGGAACATGTTTATAAAGAATTAATAAACCATGTACAGCTTCCCATATATTTGTTGGTTTATCTAAGTTTAAAAACTTACTTCCTTGTTCCATAAATATATCATAATCTGGAACAATATATCTTGGTCTATAAGGAGCATTTCCCTCAAATAAATCACATATAATTCCATCTTCTATATATTTTTTTAAGGCTTCACTTTTATTTAAAACCTCTATACTCCCTTCTGCTAGTCTTGCTAGGGTCACAACTTTTTGTTCAAAAGTTATTTTCTGACTCTTTATTGTTTCTAATATCATTACTTTCTCCCTTTAATTAAAATATAAATTTCACATATTATATTCAATTTCTACCACTTCTGTCAACTTTTATTATACTTTTCTAAAAAAATAACAACTTTTTTTTTGATTCTTTGAATAGAGTTATCTATTGCCTTTGGCTCCTTTTCTAATTTCTTAGCTATCTCTAAATATCCGTACCCCTTAACCATAAATGTAAATACATCTTTTTCCAAACCACTTAAATTATCTTTTAGAAATTTTTTTAAAAGCTTCATTAACTCTTTTCCAATAACTATTTGTTCTGGAGTATAATATTTTAATGAAGGACTACTATATCTTATTAAATCTTCTAATTCTGAATATCCTTCACCTTGCATTGCACTATTTAAATTTTTATTTTTTTCAGAGTTATAATTTTTTACTGCTGTTATAATTTGTCTTTTTATACAAAGTGATGCAAAAGTACTGAAACAAGCACTTCTATTTTCATCAAAAGATTTTATAGCTTTCATTAGTCCAATCATTCCCTCTTGAACTAAATCTTCTCTTTCCGCACCTTTTAAAAATAAGGTTTTATTTCTTATATATATAAGATTTCTATATTCTGTTACTATTTTTTCTATGGAGTCTATATCTCCTTGTTTAGCTAATAAAATATCCTCTTTGTTAATCATAGTACCCCCTTGTCCTAAAAATTAAACAATAATTTTCTACTAAATAGGTAATAATTATAAACTTCTCTTTCATATTTTATATACCTCTAATATCGCAAAAAATCAATTTTTTATTTTAATTTATTAGCCTTTATTTTTTCATTATTTTGAGGTACAATTATACTAATGAGATATTTTTCTAATTTATCTTAGAACACTTTATTTTTCAAGGAGGGGTCTATGAAAACAGATATACAAATTGCACAAGAAGCAAAACTATTAAAAATTTCTGAAATAGCTTCTAAGCTAAATATTACTGAGGATTATTATGATACTTACGGAAAATACAAAGCTAAACTTAATCTTTCTTTATTAGATGAACTTTCTAACAAAGAGGATGGAAAATTAGTTCTTGTTACTGCTATTACGCCTACGCCTGCAGGAGAAGGAAAATCTACTGTTACTGTTGGTTTAACACAAGCTTTAAATAAAATAGGTATTTCTTCAGTTGCAGCTCTTAGAGAACCGTCTTTAGGGCCTGTCTTTGGAATGAAGGGTGGAGCTACTGGTGGAGGTTATTCACAAGTTATACCAATGGAAGATATCAATTTACATTTTACTGGTGATTTCCATGCAATTGGAGTCGCTCATAATCTTGTTTCTGCTTGTATTGATAATCATATTACTCAAGGTAATTCTTTAGGTATTGATAATACTAAAATTACTTGGAAAAGAGTAGTTGATATGAATGATAGAAATCTTAGGAATATTGTTATTGGACTTGGAGGTAAAGCCAATGGATATCCAAGACAAGATTCTTTTCAAATAACTGTTGCTTCTGAAATTATGGCAACACTTTGTCTTTCAAACTCTTTAAAAGAATTAAAAGAAAATATTGGTAAAATTGTTTTTGGTTATAATTATAATGATAAACCTCTTACAATAAACGATTTAAAAATTTCTGGTGCTGTTACAGCTCTTTTAAAAGAAGCTATAAAGCCAAATTTAGTACAAACTTTAGAAAATACTCCTGTTATAATTCACGGTGGACCATTTGCTAATATCGCTCATGGATGTAATTCACTACTTGCTACAAAATTAGCTCTTAAACTTTCAGATGTTGCTGTTACAGAAGCTGGATTTGCTGCTGACCTAGGTGCTGAAAAGTTTTTAGATATTAAATGTAGAAAAGGAGGGTTAAATCCTAATTGTGTTGTTATTGTTGCCACTGTTAGAGCATTAAAACACCATGGTGGTGCTAAAATTCTTAATGAAGAAAATTTAGATGCTTTAAAATTAGGTTTAACTAACTTAGATAAGCATATTGAAAATATGAAAAAATTTAATCTACCGGTTGTTGTAGCAATTAATAAGTTTGTTACTGATACTGATGCCGAAATTAACTTAATTAAGTCTCACTGTGAAAGCTTAGATGCTCCTGTGGCTTTATGTGAAGTTTGGGCTAAAGGTGGTGAAGGTGGTGAAGAACTTGCTAAACTAGTTCTTGAAAAATTAAAAGAAAATACTTCTGAATATAAGCCTCTATACAATCTGGATTTACCTATAAAAGATAAAATTTCAAAAATATGTACAGAGATTTATGGAGCAAATGGAGTTATATTCTCTGGTGCTGCTAATAAAACAATCAAACAATTAGAAGAACTAGGATACGGATCACTTCCAATTTGTATGTCGAAAACTCAAAAATCAATTTCTGATAAAGCTAATCTTCTTGGAAGACCTAGTAACTTTACAGTTGAAATTGATACTATCAAATTAGCTGCTGGTGCTGGTTTTATCATTGCTATGGCTGGTGGAATTATTGATATGCCTGGTTTACCAAAAGTTCCTGCTGCTGAACTTATTGATATTGATGAACATGGTGTTATAACTGGATTATTTTAAAAAATATTTTCCCTTACTTAAATACTAAGTAAGGGTTTTTTATTTTTATAAAATATAGTATAATATATTATAAAATTCTACTACATATGAGGAGTAAATATGAAGATTGGTAAACTTACTATTTCAGATTTAAAAGATTTAATTTTTAATAATATTAAAAATAATAATGACAAAATACTTTCTTTTGGAGAAATTGGTAGTGACTGTGCCGCTATTGAGGTTGGAGATAATATTGTTTATTTATCAACTGATCCAATTACAGGTACTAACAATGGTCTAGGTAAGTTGGCTATTAATATTAACTGTAATGATATTGCTACAGAGGGAGTCGCTCCTATTGGAATTATGCTTACAATTTTAGCTCCTCCAGAAACAAAAAAAGAGGATATTGCTGAAATTATGAAAGAAGCTCAGCAAGAAGCTGATAAGCTTGGTGTTTCTATAATTGGTGGACACACTGAAATTACCGCTGCAGTTAATAAAACGATAATATCTGCTACCTCAATTGGTATTGGAACAAAAGATAATTTTAAAAAAAGAGAACACATTGCTGCTGGTGATAGATTAATTATAACAAAAGGAGTTGGAATTGAAGGGACTGGTATTATTGCCTTTGAAAAAGAAAGTGAACTTCTCGATACTTTTTCTAAAGAGCTTATTGATGATGCAAAAGCACTTTTAGATTTAACTAGTGTTGTAAAAGATGGTATTATTGCCAATAAATTCTCAAAAGGAATGCATGATGTAACTGAAGGTGGTCTTTTAGGTGCACTTTGGGAGTCTAGTTGTTTTTATAATTTAGGTGTTGAAATTTCATACGAGAAAATTTTTATACCTAAATGCACAAAAGAGATTTGTAATTATTTTAAAATTAACCCTTTAAAGCTTATATCAAGTGGAACTATGCTTATGGTAGTTGGAAAAGATAACGCTATTCCTTTAATTGAAAAATTAAAAGAAAATAACATTCCCGCTTTCGATATTGGAGAGTTTACCACTTCTAAAGAAAAAATTATTGTAAAAAATGGTAAGAGGTTAGAAATTATGCCTCCTCAAAGTGATGAGTTATATAAAGTTATATAGTTAGGAGATGTTAGATTGAATATAAAACAAAGAATTATTGGTCTATTAAGCGAATTTGAAAAAGGAAAATATTCAAATATTCTTTTAAATGAATATTTTTCAAAAAATAATTTAAGTAAAGGAGAACGTGGTTTTATAACTGAAGTTTTCTACGGAGTTATTAGAAATGATATTTATTTAAATTATCAATTAGAAAAAAGAACCAAAGCTATTAAAAAAAATTGGATTAAAAATTTATTAAAAATATCTATCTATCAAGCTACTTTTATGAATAGTGATGATAAAGGTATCGCATGGGAAGCAACTGAATTAACTAAAAATAAATTTGGAATACCTGTTAGTAAATTTGTTAACGGAGTTATTAGAAGTTATCTAAGAGATAAAGAGGATGAAGTAAAAAAATTAAAAGATGAGGATAAACTTGATATTTTATACTCTTATCCTAGATGGTTTTATGAAAAAATTAAAAAAGAGTATGGAGATTCTACTGAACAAGTTTTAATATCATTAAAAAAAGTTCCTTACCTGAGTATAAGAGTCAATACTTTAAAATACTCTGAAAAAGAATTCGAAACTCTTTTAAAAGAGCTAAAAATTGATACTATCAAAAAAGTAGATACTGTTTACTATATTGATTCAGGAATTATCTTACACACATCTGAATTTAAAGATGGAAAAATCATTGCTCAAGATGGTTCTTCATATTTAGCTGCAAAAATTCTAAATCCTTTGCCTGGAGAAAAAGTTGTCGATACATGTAGTGCTCCTGGAAGTAAAACAGCAGTTTTAGGAGAACTTATGAATAATACTGGAGAAATTTTTGCACTTGATATACACCAACACAAAATAAAAATAATAGAAGAAAATTTACATAAACTTGGACTTACTAATGTAAAACCAATTAAATTAGATGCTCGTAAACTTAAAGAGCAGGGTCAAAAATTTGATAAAATTCTTGTAGATGCTCCATGTAGTGGATATGGGGTTCTTAGAAAGAAACCTGAAGCACTATATAATAAAAATATGAGTAATGTTCACGAATTATCTACACTACAGTATGAAATCCTTGATTCTGCAGCTTTCTCATTAAAAGTTGGTGGAGAACTTGTATATAGTACTTGTACTATATTTTCTGAAGAAAATACAGATAATATTATTAAATTTTTAAAAAATCATAAAAATTTCTCTGTTTTAAAATTTAACCTTCCTCAAAATGTAAACGGACATTTTGACTCAGTTGGAGGTTTCTTAATTGATTATACTGAGGAAATTTTAGATAATTTTTATATTATTAAACTAAGAAAGGATTTTGAATAATGTTAGACGAATTAAAAGAAGCTAATGAATATGTTGTTAGCAAAATAGAGGAAAAGGATCCTTTAATCTTAGAAATGGAAACCTTTGCAATTGAAAATAATGTACCTATTGTTACAAAAGAAGTTGCTAAGTACCTTGAATTTTTAACTGCTAGTCACAATTTTAAAAATATACTTGAAATAGGAACTGCCATCGGATACTCTGGAACTATTATGGGAAGAGTTGCAAAAAAAAATGGTGGTAAATTGACAACTATTGAAATTGATGAAATTAGATATAATCAAGCTCTTGAAAATTTTAAAAAAGGAGAGCTTTTAGATTCAGTTAATCTAATTTTAGGAGATGGTGTTGAAGAAGTTAAAAAACTTAACGAAAAGTTTGATTTTATTTTTATAGATGCCTCTAAGGGACACTATATGGAATTCTTTACTGATTCTTTTGAGAGACTTACTGATGATGGAATGATTTTTATTGATAATATAATGTTTAGAGGTTATCTTTATAAAGAGTATCCAAAAAGATTTAAAACAATTGTAAGAAGACTTGATGAATTTATAACTTATCTTTCTAAAAATCACAATTTTGTTTTACTTCCATTTGGAGATGGAATTGGTCTTGTTCGTAAATAATTAATTATTTAAAAAGTAGGATTGTAATAATCCTACTTTTTTTAAACTCTTTTTCTTTTTCTAAAACTTTTGTACTCACCACTCAATATCCAATTCCAAACCAAAGCTATAATAACTCCTACTATAGTGGTTAGAATTCTTTTTCCAGCCCAAAAGTAAGGATCTCTCCCTTCCATATTAGTTGCTATACCTAAGAAAACAATACATGCTATAGTGCTTGATGCTGGCTTCTTCAAAATATAAGTACATCCAAAAATTATTATAATCATGGATAAAGCCATTATTAAACTTCCTTTAAAATCATTAGCTTCTGTTGTTATGAAGTAGATTGCAAACAGTCCTACTACACCACCGAAGATAGTTCCGATTACTCTTTCTACACCAACTTTAAAAGAATCTTTTATTGTCCCTTGTAAGCAAGATACTGCTGCTATAGCAGCATAAAATGGATTTACATTAAATAACACTTTCAATAAAAAAACACACCAGAAAACAGAAATAGATATTTTTAGACTCTTATTTAAGGTTTCATCGTATTCTTTTCCCATATTTACTTCCCTCTATGCGTATAATTTGGCAATAACATAGGAGATATACTACTTTGCTGAATATTTTCCTTTTTTAACATTTCATGATACTTTTCAATATGATTCAATGTTAGGTTTGTGATTTCAACATCTTTAGAGATACTTCCTGCTGCTTTTCCCGCTCTTCTTCCAAAGACTATTATATCTAAAAGTGAATTTCCCATCAACCTATTTTTTCCATGAATTCCTCCTGCTGCTTCTCCTGCAACATATAGGTTTTTAATTTCTGTAGCTCCATTTTCATCTATTAATAACCCTCCGTTTTGATAATGAAGTGTTGGATAAATTAAAATTGGCTCTTTTCTCATATCTATTCCAAATTTTTGATACATTCTTAACATTGCTGGAACTCTCTTTTCTATTGTTCCAGGACCATTTAAAATTTCAATTAAAGGTGTGTCTAACCAAACCCCTTTAACTCCATTTGGAGCTTCAATCCCTTTATTTTTTTTATTACACTCTCTTATTATTGCAGATGCCTCGACATCTCTTGTTTCTAAATGATATACAAATTGTTCCCCATCTATATTTAGTGGTGTTGCTCCTAAACTACGAACTTTTTCTGTAACTAATGCTCCAAATATTTGAGCTGGAAAAGCTACACCTGTAGGATGATATTGAATTGTATCTGCAAATGCTAATTTCGCTCCTGCTCTATATCCTAATACTAAACCATCTGCTGTAGCACCGTAGTGATTTGATGTTGGAAACCCTTGATAATGTAATCTTCCTGCTCCACCTGTTGCTAATATAACTGTTTTAGCTTTTACTACATGGTATTCCTCTGTTTCGATATTATATAAAACTGCTCCTGCAACTTTTTTCTCGTCATCTAAAATTAATTCAACTGCTGGTGAAAATTCTAAAACTTCAATCTCTTGATTTTGAACTTCATCTCTTAACACACGCATTATTTCTGCTCCAGAATAATCTGCTGCTGCGTGCATTCTTTTTCTAGATGTTCCTCCACCATGTGTAGTTACCATAGTTCCATCTTTTTCTTTATCAAACATAACTCCCAAATTATCCAACCACTTTATTGCTAATGGTGCATCTTTCACTAGAGCTGCTGCTAATTCTGGAACATTTGAATAATGTCCCCCACCCATTACATCTAAATAATGTTTCGCTGGAGAATCATCCGGTTTATCTGCCGCTTGAATTCCTCCCTCTGCCATCATTGTATTTGCATCTCCAAAACGTAATTTTGTAGCTATTAATACTTTTGCTCCTTCTTTATGTGCTTCTAGGGCTGCTGCTGCACCTGCACCACCACCACCAATAATAAGTACATCTGTTTTGTAATCAATTTTGTTTAAATCTATGTCTATATTTTCTAATCTACTTTTTCCATGAAGCAATAGTCCTAGTTCAGTTGGTACCTTATCTCCTTTATTAGGTCCAATTTTTATTTCAACAAATCCTTCTTCTATATAATCTGGATGATTTTCTTTTAAAACATCAGTTTTCTCATCTGCAGTCATTCTTGGGAAATCCCCTTGAGCTATTCTTTGAGCACGAGTTGCTTCAACTTTCTTTATTAACTCTCTCATTTCTGGTGTATACATTAACTCTCCTCCAAATTTCTATTTTGTTATATCTCTATTATTATATAAATTTTTTAATTCTGATATATCTTTTTTCATTAGCTCCTCTAAAGCTAAATCATGCTCTCCATCTTCTATTTCCTTTACCCTATCATTCAAGTGCTTTGTTTCCGCTGAAATATATTTTCCTGTTAATCTACGTGCTAAAAGTCCAACATTATAATGAGTTATTCCAGCAGGACATCTAGTTGCACATATTCCACAAGATACACAATCAAAAGATGTATGGGCACACTTTTCTAATTCTCCTCTTTGAGCATAACCAATATACTGCATCACATCTAAACCTTGTGAACACCCTTTTGTACAAGAATTACATCCAATACACTTATAAATTTCAGGATAATATTTTGCAATAGAATCTGCTGTAGGATCTAATTTATCTATACTATATATTCCTTTATCTCCTGGAAAAAATGGAATTTGAGTTAGATACATATTGTCCTCAACCTTACTTTGACAAGCCAAAACAACTTTCATTTCCTTATTTCCTTTTACTCTATAAACTGTTGCACATGCACCACAGAATCCAGATCTACATCCACAACCTCTTTTTAGCTGATACCCAGCATATTCCATTGATTCCATTATTGTTAACGTATTCGGTACTGTATATTTTTTACCCAATATATATATATCCACCATTTTTTTATCTGTCACTTTCTTATTCTCCTCCTAATAAAGATTAATATTCGTCTGGAAGCTCTGTTATTTCATCACATCTAAATACAGGTCCATCTTTACATACATATTTATCCCCTATATTACAACGTCCACATTTTCCAAATCCACACTTCATTTTTAATTCTAAAGTTGTATAAACCTGCTCTTTTTTAAATCCTAACTCTTCAAGTCCTTGAAGAACATATTTAATCATTATTGGAGGACCACAAACAAGAGCTATCTTATTAGTGTTAAAATCTAATTCTTTTATATAACTTGGAACAAATCCAACATGTCCATTCCAATTTTCTGCCTCTTTATCAACTGTTAAATATACATCTGTATTTTCTGATTTTGGCCAAACTTCAAATATATCTTTTGGATGAACTAAATCTTCTGGTGTTCTGGCACCGTAAACTATATCAACTTTTCCAAATTCATCTCTTCTATCCATAACATAATTTATAACAGATCTTAAAGGTGCTAATCCAATTCCTCCACCTATAAATAGTAGATCTTTTCCTTTCAGTAATTCCACAGGAAAATTATTTCCATATGGTCCTCTTATTCCAATTTCGTCCCCTGCTTCTAATGTGTGTAAATAATCTGTTACGACACCACATTTTTTTATACTACACTCTATATATCCCTCTTCAGTGGGAGATGACGTTATTGAAAAAATAGCTTCCCCTAGAGGTGGTACAGATATCATTGCACACTGACCTGGCTTAAATTCAAAAGGTACTTTTCCATTCTCTGATATTATTCTAAATGTTGTTACATCTGGTGTATCTCTTCTTACAAACTCTAATTTTGCTATTTGTGGAACCAATGGGTCCTTTTCATGACATGTACAAGCCATTATTTATTCACCGCCAATTTTTTTATTACTTTTACTATATCAATATGTACTGGACACTTTTCTATACATCTTCCACATCCAACACAAGAGTATACTCCATCATGATTATTTGGATAATATACTAGTTTATGCATAAATCTTTGTCTTACTCTTTGCATTTGAGTTGTTCTAGGGTTTCCATGTGCCATTAAAGTAAAATCTGAATACATACATGAATCCCAGCATCTAAATCTTTCACCACTGTTGTTTCCAGCATAATCTTTTACATCATAACAGTGGCAAGTTGGACAGATATATGTACATGATCCACAAGCTAAGCACCTTCTTGACAACTCTTTCCAGATTTTTTCATTTTCAAAAACTTCTTTTAGCTCTCCTATCTTATCTATTTCTAAGCTATTCAAAATATTTTCTTCTGATTTTTTTTTGATAACCTCTTTTCTATTTTCATATAAGCCTTTATCTGTTTCTTCTATGCTTTCTAAAATACTTTTAAGCTTTTCTGTTAATATCTTCCCCTCTTCAGTTACTTCATTCCAATAATAGAAGTCTCCACAATCAACTAGGGATATATCTGTAGATTTTAAAATTGATATTGGCTCTATTCCAAAAATTTCGCAAAAACAACTACTTTCAATAGTGTTACAAGCTAAAGATATTATAATACCTCTATCTCTATGAGCCTTATAATAAGTATCAACTGGTTCTCTTAAAAAAATATTATCTAATATTTCTAATGATTTAATATCACAAGGTCTAGCACCAAAAATTACATATTTTTCTTCTGAAACCCCTTCTACTTTAAATTTTATTTTTTTATTCTCTGTCTTAAATTTTAAATATGTTTCATTTTGAGGAAATACAAAGTTTTTTAAAGGAACTGTTGTTTTTAAAGTTTCTAAATCTACTTCTCCCTCCTCTATAAAATTTTTAAACTTTAGTACTCCTCTATCTTTTTTAGGAAGAAATAAGTTATACTCTTCATTTATAATTTCCCAAAGAGCATTTAAATTTTTCTTAGATAACTTTTTCATTAATTCCCTCCCTTTTTCTCTGTGAAACTATCTTTATCCTCTATATTATAGTTTGATAATGTATCCTCTTCAGCACCATAAAGTTCATCTAAATCTTTTATTATTTTTCTATTTATCTTGCCTAAAGGAATTCCAACTGGGCAAACTCTTTCACACTCTCCACAGTCAGAACATCTACCTGCTACATGATAAGCTCTTATAATTTGATAGAATCCTGTTTCACTTTCATTATTGGCTTTTCCTAGAACATCTTCATTTTTATTCTCAAAAACACAAGTTTCACAGTTACAAGCGGGACAGATATTTCTACAAGCATTACATCTAATACATTTAGACATCTCTCCCATCCAATACTCATATCTTTCATCATAACTCATACTCTCAATCTCTTTAACATCAGCATATCTATCTATAGTTTCATCTAAACACTCTTCACACTTTCTAAATATCTCACCTGTCACAAAATCTTTCATCCCATCACAAGCTATTTTATAGATAACAACGCTCTCTTTAGCCACTCTGTTGTCCATTACGATTTGATTAAAACCTTTTTCATCACATTTTTTTAGAAAAACTCCCACTTTTTTTCCACTATCTACCTCATCTATCAAGTATTTAGATAGATTATTTACACAGTAGTCATCAACTATAAGTGTTTCAAACTCCTCTAAATTTTCCACGAAAGCTGGAATCGATTCAATAGAATCATCCTCTTTTTTCCACCCTATTATCATATCTATTTTTTTTGCTATTAAATCCTCTTTTGCTTTTAATAACATCTCTATCTTTCCCATCTCATATCCCTCAACTTTCTGTTTGGTCCCAACTTATGAACTTTTTCTAAAATATCATTCATAACTGTAGAAAATTTATTTGCTTCTGCTGCTGATATCCAATCAACTTTAAATCTATCCTTCTCCACTCCCATAAATTGAAGAAGATTAGTGAAAACTGAGAAACGTCTTCTTGTATAATAGTTTCCTGTTGAGTAGTGGCAATCCCCTGGGTGACACCCTGCCATTACAACTCCATCTGCACCTTTTTGAAAAGCACGAAGAACAAAGTTTGGATTAACTCTACATGAGCATGGTACACGAATTATTTTTACATTAGCTGGGTAATTTAATCTACTTGTTCCCGCTAAATCTGCACCTGCATAGCTACACCAGTTGCAACAAAAAGCAACTATTAGAGGCTTAAACTCCTCTGTTTTATCTATTTCTAAAGACATATTGCGTCTACCTCCGCCATTATCTGTTTATTTGTAAACCCTTTTAAATCTATCGCTCCTGGACGACAAGAAACAGTACATCCTCCACACCCTTGACATAAAGCTTCATTCACTTCAGCGACCTCTTTTCTTACAACTTTTCCATGGTCATATATATCCATCATTTTAATTTTTATAGCATCATATGGACACATTTTTGAACAAGCTTTACATCCACTACAAATATTTTTATTTACATTGGATACACACGCATTGTTTGTTAACTCTTTTTTACTTAATAAAATTATCGCTTTCGCTGCTGCTGCACTAGCTTGTGCCACTGTTTCTGGAATATCCTTTGGCCCTTGACATGCCCCAGCTAAATATATTCCAGCTGATGCTGTTTCTACAGGTTTTAGCTTTGGATGAGCTTCTGTAAAAAAGTTATTCAAATCTCCACTTATATTTAACTTTCTTTTTAATGCCACTGCATCTGGTTTAGCTGATGTTGCTGAAGCTAATACCACCATATCTGCATCTATTTCTAGTGGTACACCTGATAGAGAATCCACAGCTTGAACCATAAGTTTTGAGCCTTCTGGCATAACTTTTCCAACCATACCCTTTATATAGTGAACTCCATACTCCTCTACAGCTCTTCTCTGGAACTCATCAAAATTTTTACCTGGAGTACGTATATCTATATAAAATACGTATACTTCTGTATCTGGATATTTGTCTTTTATTAACATAGCGTGTTTAGCTGTATACATACAACAAATCTTTGAGCAGTATGACTTTCCTCTTTCACTTTTATCCCTTGAACCAACACACTGAACAAAAACAACTTTTTTTGGTCTCTCTCCATTTGATGGTTTAACAAACTTCCCTTTTGTAGGCCCTGCCGCATTTGTTAATCTCTCAAATTCAAGACCTGTTATAACATCTGGATGATCATAGTGATACTCTCCAAACTCATCCAATTTTATTAGATCAAATCCTGTTGCTAAAACTATAGCTCCATATTTTTGATTAACAATCTCCTCCTCTTGATCAAACTTTATAGCTTTAGTTCCACAAACTATAGAGCATACTCCGCATTTACCAGTCTTAAACTTTAAACACTGCTCCCTATCTATAACTGGAACTTTTGGTACAGATTGAGCAAATGGAGTGTAAATTGCTGTTCTTGTAGCCAACCCCTCTTCAAACTCGCTTTTTCCCTTTTTAGATGGACATTTTTCTATACATACTCCGCACCCTGTGCACTTATCCATATCCACATATCTCGGTTTTTTCTTTATGGCTACATTAAAATTACCAACAAATCCACTTACATTTTCTATCTCACTATATGTATATAGCGTTATATTTGGATGTGCTGCTGCATCAACCATTTTTGGTGTTAATATACATGCTGAACAATCCAGTGTAGGAAATGTTTTATCTATTTGAGCCATTTTTCCTCCAATTGTTGGAGTTTGCTCAACTATATCAACTAAGTATCCTGCATCAGCAATATCTAATGC
>NZ_CAMQXC010000036.1 GCF_947038635.1 uncultured Cetobacterium sp.
GAACAGTTAATAGCGCCAATAGCGGGAGCGTTAATGTCTGGAGCAACAGCATCAACGACAGCTGGAGCAACAATAGCATCAGCAACATTTTCAGGAGTAATACTAGCTGCTGGAGTAAGTGCTGTTTGGGGAGCTGCAATGGTAAACTCAGGAGCAACAGTTTTAGATCATCTGCCTCATGGATCATTTTTCCACAGTACAGGTGGAGCTAGTAATACAAAGTTAGAAGAAAGATTAAAATTAATTCCTTATGAATCAGCAATAGGATTTATATTAGCTCTTTCTACTTTTGTAACTTATTTAGTAATTGGATAAAGAAAAGATGCTGAAAATTTTTCAGCATCTTTTTTATATGATAATATCTTCTCTTTTAATCTCTTTAACTTCACCAGGAATCATTCCATCAAGATTTAAATTACCAAACTTTACTCTCTTAAGATAGATAACTTTATTTTTAACAGCCTTAAGCATTTTTTTAACTTGGTGGTATTTACCTTCTGTAATAGTTAAATGAATACTTTTAGGACTTAGATATTCAACTTTGCTAGGAAGTGCAGTGTAGTCGGTATCTAGAACTACCCCTTGTTCTAAAGCAATGATGTCCTCTTGAGAAATCTCCTTGTCTAGTTCAACATAGTATGTTTTTTCCATATTTCTATCTGGATGAGCCATGGCATGACTTAAATCACCATCACTTGTGAATAGTAAAACTCCCTCGGTATCACGATCAAGTCGTCCTACAGGGAAAACAGAATTTTTATCAATATATTCAGGTAAAAGTTCAGCAACTGTTTTTTTATTTTCATCTTCCATAGCAGTTATATATCCTGAAACTTTATACATAATATAATATTTTAATTGTTTTTTTTCTGGAATTAATCCATCAAAAGTAATAATATCTTCTCCCCATTCAACATCAGTAGCGTCATTAACTTCGATATTACCATTAACAGTAACTCTTCCTTGGGCAATTGCAGCTTTAATTTTTTTTCTGCTAGCAACACCACATTGAACTAAATATTTTTCTAATCTCAAATTTAAACCTCACAAAATTTATTTTACATAAGATGTTAACATATTTTTGATAAATTTGCAAAATAGACTATTTTTTTCAAACAAATTATGTTAATTTATATGTGGGTTAAATAATTTTAAGTAGATTTTGGGAGGAAAAATGAGTTTTTTAGTAGAAAAGTTTTTACAATATGTTAAAATTGATACGACATCAGATTCAAAAAGTCAATCATGTCCAAGTAGTGAGATTCAATGGGATTTAGCTAAAGTTATAGTTAAAGATTTAGAAGAGATTGGTTTAGTAGATATATCATTAGATGAAAATGGTTATATTATGGGGACACTACCGTCAAATACACAAAAAGATATTCCAACAATTGGATTTATAGCTCATATGGATACGGCTCCATCATTTAATGGTAAAGATATAAAACCAAGAATTATAGAAAATTATGATGGTAATGATATTATATTAAATAGTGATTTAAATATATCAATGACAGTAAAAGATTTTCCAGAGTTAAAAAAATATGTGAATCAGAGATTAATTGTAACTGATGGAACAACACTTTTAGGGGCAGATGATAAGGCTGGTATAGTTGAGATAATGACAGCATTAAAATATTTAAAAGAGAATCCAAGTATTGAACATGGAGAAATCAAAATAGGAGTAACTCCTGATGAAGAGATAGGAAGAGGAGAAAATCTGTTTGATGTAGAAAAATTTGGAGCAAAGTTTGCTTATACAATTGATGGAGGAGAAGTTGGAGAATTAGAATTTGAAAACTTCAATGCTGCATCAGCAAATATAATAATTAAAGGAAGAGATATTCATCCGGGAGCTTCAAAAAATAAGATGATAAATGCTATGTTATTAGCAATGGAACTAAACGCTATGTTACCAGTTAATGAAAGACCTGAATATACAGAAGGATATGAAGGGTTCTTTTTATTGACTAATTTCAAAGGAACAATAGAAACAACAGAGATAGATTATATAATAAGAGATCATTCAAAAGAGAAGTTCTTAGAAAAAAAGGAACTAATTGAAAATGCTGTAAAATATCTTCAAGGAAAATATAAAGATGCAGAGATAATTTTAACATTAAAAGATAGCTATTATAATATGAGAGAGATGATAGAACCAGTTTATCATATTGTAGATTTAGCTAAAAATGCAATGATAGAAGTTGGGGTAAAACCAATAATAAAGCCAATTAGAGGTGGAACTGACGGAGCTAGATTATCATTTAAAGGATTACCTTGTCCAAATATATTTACAGGTGGACATAATTTTCATGGTAAATTTGAGTTTATTCCAATAGAGTCAATGGAGAAATCAGTAAAAGTAATATTAAAAATTGTTGAAATTTTATCTAAATAAATATCTATTTTGGAGGTAAAAATGAAAACATATCATTTTATAGTTAAGGGTGAAGTTCAAGGAGTAGGTTATAGAATAACAGCGTATTTAAATGCTACAAGACTTGGAATTACAGGTAGTGTAAAAAATTTGTCAAATGATGATGTGGAAGTTTTTGCTCAAGGAGATGAAAAGATAATTGAAAATTTTAAAAAATATTTAAAGATTGGTTCTTCTATGAGTCATGTCACTGAGATAGATGAAGAGATATTAGATAAATCAGAATTTAAAGATTTTCAAGTTATATATTAATGGCGGTAATTTTATACCGCCATTTTTTAGTTATTATTTATTTAAAAGATTATTTAAAAGCATTGCTAAATCAGCAGCATTACATTCAACAACATGTGCTGTGATTGCTTCGTTATCTTCATTTTTTATATTTACAAAAACTCTATCATTTATTAAAAGAATTTCTGTAACAACACCTTCAGCAATTTTATATGTTCCTGTAGCTTTAGAAATAGCAAAAATTTCAAAACCTTCTGTTGTAATATCTAATGATTCTAATTGTTGTTTTTTTAAAAAATCTTTTGCTAACTCTTCTGATTGTACATAAAAATTTTCTAAAATTTCCACATACTTATTTTTTTTTATTAATTTATCAACTAAAACAGCTAAAGAAAAAGGATGATAAATCTCTTCGACACTATATGGAGATGGAATTTGTTCTTTGTTTTTAAGAAATATTTCGACTCCATTTTCACTATCTTTTATAGTTTCGATAATAGGTGTCTTACTATCATCTAGGTAATCTATAACATCAATCTCTAAATTTCCAACAGATAGCTTCTTAGTTTTTTCTTTTTTCATTAATGTTTCGAATTCATTTTCAATTTTTTCATAAAAGTTAACGATAAAATCATTAAAAAAATTTTCATGCATAAATTAATCACCACCAATATTTTTTAACATATTATAACATAAAATATATGATATAATATACAGAAGAGAAAAAAATAGTGAGGTAGATAAAATGATAATTTGTCCAGTTTGTAATAAAAAAATGACAAGAATAGAAAGAAAATATATATGTGAGGGGAATCATAACTTTGATATTTCAAAATATGGTCATGTAAATTTATTATTATCTAATCAGAAAAATAGTAAAATTCCTGGTGACAATAAAGAGATGGTTTTAAGTAGAAAAAATTATTTAGAGAAAGGTTATTATAAAGGAATATCTAATGGAGTTAATGAAATTGTTGAAAACTACTTAGAGAATAAAAAAGAATTAAATATATTAGATATAGGTTGTGGAGAGGGATATTATACAAATAGATTAAAAAAGAAATTAGACGCATTAAATCTAAAAAGTAATATTGTAGGAATAGACATTTCAAAAGAAGCTGTTATTTCAGCAGCAAAATCATATAAAAATATGGAGTGGATTGTAGCTAGTGCAAGTTCTTTACCAATAGAGGATGAATCATTAGATTTTATAATTTGTATGTTTGCTAAAATAATACCAGAAGAAAATATGAGAACTTTAAAAAAGGGCGGGAAGTTAATAGTTGTTTCAACAGGTGAAAATCATCTTTTACAATTAAAAGAGGTAGTTTATGAGTCTGTAAGAAAAGAATTTTATTCTCCTGTAGAGGATTTAAAAATATTTAAACATTTAGAAACTGTAAATTTAAAATATGAAACAGAAATTTTAGAAAAAGAGAGTATTGAAAATCTATTTAATATGACTCCTTATAGATGGAGAAGTCCACAAAAGGGTGTTGAAAAACTATTTGCATTAGACAACTTAAAAACTATAGTTGAAGTTAATATAGATATTTTTGAAAAAAATTAAAAAAATAAAACTTTTTAAAAAAAATTTACGTCAAAAAATCATAATTAGAAAGTTAGTAATAATTTTTTAATTATAAGAAGATTTTATACTTACAAAAGTATTATTTAATCCCCCCCTGTAGACGACCTTCTATCCCCCCCCGGAAGGTCGTTTCATTTTTTTGTACTTCTAATAAATACTTAGAAGTATTTTTTTTTATAAATTTATATTGTATAATATATTAGGTCAATTTTAGGGGGAGATAAAGTTGAAACAAATAGATAGAATTATTTTGATAAATGTAATAACAACAGCTATAGTTTCAGGTGTATTTAATGTTTTTACAGGAATACATGTTAAAAATTTAGGTTTTGGAGAGGGAATAGTAGGTCAAGTACTTTCAATTGGAAGTGTATCGATTGCACTAGGTTCAATGTTAAACGCCTATCTAAGTTCAAGGATTGGTTTTAAAAAAACTATTTCATTGGGATTGATTTTAATGAGTATTGGAATTTTAGGTGTAAGTTTTTTAACGAGTCCATTTTTAATTAAATTATTTTCTGGGCTAATGGGAGTTGGATATGGTTTTCCATTTTCTTCAATAGGAGTACTTCTAATTGAAAATTCATCAGAAAAAGAGAGAGTAAAAGTTTTTAGTAAGAATTTTGTAAGTCAGAGTTTAGGAACGGTTTGTGCTAGCTATGGTGCTGGAAGATTGATTAAAACTTTTGGAAAAATTTTTGCAGCAGAAAAATCAATTCCATTGGTTTATTTATTTTGTGCTTTTTTAATTCTATTTAGTTTTTATCCTTTAAATGGATTAAAAGATAGAGAGATAATAAAAGATAAGAAGAACAAAGATTTTTTTAGAGGTTTTAAAGAAGTTATGAGTGGACAAGCTTTAAAGTTTGTTATTTATAATACAATTATAGGTTTTGGAGCGGGATTAGTAATTCCATTTTTTAGTGTGTATTTAAAATTTTCTTTAAATATAGATAATGAAAAAGTAGGAGTTATTATGGGATTATCTCAGTTAGGATTAGTTATAGGTGGGTTATTAGTTCCATATATTTCAAAAGTGTTAGGAAGAGAAAATACTGTTGTAATATGTCAACTATTATCAATTCCGTTTTTAATCTCAATTGCATTTCCTCAAGGTATTTTTATATTGGGAATTTCATTTCTTTTGAGATCGACTTTGATGAATTTAAATCAGCCACTTATTCAGAATATATCTTTAGAAACCGTAGATTATGAAAATAGAGCATTGATGAGTAGTATAGTATCGATGTCATCTAATGTAACAAGAGCTATTAGCATGATTATAGCAGGATATTTAATGGAAAATGTATCATATAATTTTCCATATTATATAACGGTAGTTTTATATTTAATTGGAACTACTGTTTTTTATAAAAATTTTAAAGTGGAAAAACCATTAAGAGGAGGAGCAGATGAATAAAAACTTTGTTCATTTACATTTACATACAGAATACAGTCTCCTAGATGGGGTTGGAAAAATAGAGGAGTATTTAGAAAGAGCTAAAAGTTTAAATATGAAAGCAATAGCTATTACAGATCATGGGAATATGTATGGAGCTATAGAGTTTTATAAATGTGCTATGAAAAAAGGTATCAAACCAATTATTGGTATTGAAGCATACGTATCAGAGTTTGAAATGGAAAAAAAAGAGGGAAGAAATTTTCATTTAATACTTTTAGCTAAAAACTTAACTGGTTATAAAAATCTTTTAAAGATATCTTCAGTAGGATTTCTAAAGGGATTTTATTATAGACCTCGTGTAGATAAAGAGTTTTTAAAAAAACATAGTGATGGTATCATAGCTTTGTCAGCGTGTATGCAGGGAGAGGTTTCAAGAGCAATTCTTGAAACCGAAAATGAAAAAATTGTAGATGAAAAAATAATGAGCTATATAGAAATTTTTGGTAAAGAAAATTTTTATTTAGAAGTTCAAGGCAACGGTGTTGATGGTCAAAGAGAATTAAATAAAGAGTTACAAAGATACTCTAAAAAACATGAATTAAAATGTGTAGCAACAAATGATACACATTATGTTTATGAAGGAGATCATGTGCTACAAGACTTAGTTATTTGTATTCAAACAGGAGCTAAAGTTTCAGATACAAATAGAATGAAAATTGAAACTAAGGAGTTATTTTTAAAAAGTAGAATAGAAGTTATAAATTCTTTAGGTGAAGAGTTTATTGATGCTATTGATACAACTGAAGAGATAGCAGAAAAATGCAATTTAAATTTAGAGTTTGGAGAGTTAAAGTTTCCAAAGTATGAAATTCCAAATTGTGTAAAAACACCAGGAGAATTTTTAAGAAAAATAGTATATAAAGGACTATCTCAAAGATATCCAAGTGGTTTAAGTGAGGAACTACTAAAAAGAGTAGAGTATGAATTAGATGTTATTTTGAAGATGGGCTATGAGGAATACTTTATAGTTGTATGGGATTTTATTTCTTATGCGAAAGGAAAGAATATACCAATTGGGCCAGGAAGAGGATCTGCAGCAGGAAGTTTGGTTGCCTATGCTTTAAAAATAACAGATTTAGATCCGATAAAATATAATCTAATTTTTGAAAGATTTTTAAATCCTGAGAGAATATCCATGCCAGATATAGATATAGATATTTGTCAGGAAAGAAGAGAAGAAGTAATTGAATATGTTACTCAAAAATATGGTGAAGATAAAGTAGCACAAATAATAACTTTTGGTAGAATGAAAGCTAGAGCAGCTTTAAGAGATGTTGGAAGAGTATTGGATATTAATTTAGCTAAAGTTGATAAGATAGCAAAGTTAATACCTGCATTTTCAACATTAGAGGAAGCTTTGAAAGCAAATTCTGAACTTAGAGAGTTATATACAGAGGATGAAGAGATTAGAAATTTAGTTAATTTATCCCAAAGATTAGAAAATAAAGTTAGACATGCTTCTATACATGCTGCTGGAGTTGTAATAACTAAAGATCCATTAATGGAAGTAGTTCCTTTATACAGCGATAATAAAGATCATAAAATTTCAACTCAATATCAAATGAAAGAATTAGAAGAATTAGGACTATTAAAAATGGATTTTTTAGGTCTTAGAAATTTAACTAATATTCAAAGAACTATTGAGTATATTAAAGAGAGTAAAGGGAAAGATATAAAATTAGAAGAGATTTCATTAAATGAAACTTTAGTATATGAAATGCTTTCATCAGGAGATAGTTTAGGAGTATTCCAATTAGAATCTACAGGTATAAGAAAGATATTAGTTCAATTAAAACCTAATAGATTTGAAGACGTCATAGCACTTTTAGCTCTTTATCGTCCAGGACCATTGGGGTCTGGAATGGTTGAGAGTTTTATAAATTGTAAAAATGGTTTAGAAGAGATTAAATATCCTCATCCGACTTTAGAAAAAGTATTAAAAGAGACATATGGTGTTATTCTATATCAAGAACAAGTAATGAAAATAGCTAATATAATGGCTAGTTATTCTTTGGGAGAAGCTGATCTTTTAAGAAGAGCAATGGGAAAAAAACAAGCTTCTATAATGGATGAAAATAGAGAAAAATTTGTTAAAAGATCTATAGACAATGGATATTCTAAAGAAAAAGCAGAGGAAATATTTGATTTGATAGATAAGTTTGCAGGATATGGATTTAATAAATCTCACTCAGCAGCCTATGCTTTAATAGCATATTGGACAGCATATTTTAAATGTTTTTATCCGGAGGAATATTACGCTTCAATAATGACATCTGAAAAAAGTAATGTAGAGAATGTTGCATTTTATATAGAAGATGCAAAAGCACATAAATTGAAGTTAAAATTATCAGATGTTAATAATCCAGTTTCTAAATTTACTGTAGAAAATGGAGGGATTAGATTTTCATTAGCAGCTATAAAGAATGTTGGAGAAAGTTTAGCTCAAAAAATTCAGATTGAATTTGAAAAAAATGGAAATTATTTAAGATATGAAGATTTTATCTATAGATTAAGAGGACAAGGTCTTAATAAAAAAAATATAGAAGCACTGGTTTATTCTGGAGCTTTAGATTCTCTTCCTGGAAATCGTAAACAAAAGATAGAATCAATAGAAAAGGTTATTGATTATGCCAATAAAAAAATAAAAGAGGATGATATTCAACAAATGAATCTTTTTGGTGGAGCAAAATCAGAGATGGTAAATTTTGTTTTACCTGATGTAACGGACTTTACTCCAGATGAAAAACTAGAAAAAGAAAAAGAATTTTTAGGATTTTATTATAGTGCACATCCTTTAGACAAGTATGATTGGTTAATAAAAACATATAAAATGAATAAAATTTCAGAAATAAAATCAGAAAATTCCCTGCATATAATTAAAACTTATGGTATACTAAGGGATGTGAAAAAAATACTAACAAAAAAAACAAAAGAACCTATGTGTACCTTTATTATTGAGGATTATTATGATCAAATTTCTGGGATTATTTTCCCAAGAGAGTATAAAAATTATTTAAATATAGAGCTTGAAGGGAAAGCAGTGGTAATAGATGGAAGTATTCAAATTGATTATTTTAATGGAAATGAAAATAAAAAATTAGTTGTAAAAAATATGAAAGCATTAAATTCAATAGAGTTTAATAAAAAAAATAGAATGTATATATTAATTAATGAGAAGTCAAAAGATAAGTATAATAGATTAAAAGAGATTCTTTTAGATAGTAAAGGAGAAGTTCCTTTAAGTTTTGCTATAGATATTAATGGAAATAAAGAGATAAAAAATTCAAAACTAATGATTGAAATAACGCCAAGACTAATAAAAAAAATAGAGGATTTATTAGGAGAAAAAAGTGTAGTCATAAGATAAAATTACACTTGTAATGTAATCTTGAATGATTTTTTAAATTATGTTAAAATAAGTGATAAAAACTGATGGAGGAACTTATGAAAAAAGAAGAGTTTCAAATTGAAGATTTAATTAATGTTTTAAGTGAATGTGGATTAACTGAAATTAGTTATGAGGAAAATGAAAATTTAAAAATAAAAATAAAAAAATCTCCACAGCCAAAAGTTGTAATGCCAAAAGAAATTCTACAACCTGTGAAAGAGGTTAGTAAAAAAGAGGAGAATATAAAAACTGTAGTTTCAACAGGAATAGGAAAATATTTCTATGAAGGTATTGTTGAAGTAGGAGACAAAATTAAAGTAGGACAAGATCTTGGTTATATATATGTAATGGGATTAAAAACCCCTTTAAAATCTACAGTAGGTGGAGAAGTGACGGAAATAACTGTAGAAGATGGAGGAGTAGTTGACTACGGTAAAGTAATATTGAAAGTAAAGGCCACAGCAAGATAATTGGGAGGATTTTATGTTTAAAAAGATATTGATTGCTAATAGAGGTGAAATCGCTGTTAGAATAATAAGAGCAGCAAGAGAGTTAGGAATAAAAACAGTTGCTGTTTATTCAGAAGCAGATAAAGATAGTTTGCACGTTAGATTAGCAGATGAAGCAGTTTGTATAGGGGGACCTTTAAGTACAGAATCATATTTAAAAATACCTAATATACTAGCAGCAGCAGAGATAACAGGAGCAAATGCAATACATCCTGGATATGGATTTTTATCTGAAAATGCTAGATTTGCAAGAATATGCCAAACGCATAATATAACATTTATTGGACCAAGTCCAGAAGCTATTGAAAGCATGGGTGATAAAGCTACAGCTAGAAAAACTGCAATAGAAAATGATGTACCACTAACAAATGGAACTGGAATTATAAGAAGTATAGAGGAAGCTAGAAAAGAAGTTGAAGAAAGAATTGGGTATCCAGTAATGATAAAAGCTACTGCAGGTGGTGGTGGAAAAGGAATGAGACTAGCTAGAACTCCAGAAGAGTTAGAAAGCAAAATCATCGCTGCTCAAACAGAAGCAGAATCTGCTTTTGGAAATCCAGATGTTTATATAGAAAAATTTGTTGAAAATCCAAGACACGTTGAAATTCAAATTATGGGAGATAAACATGGAAATGTTATTCACTTGGGAGAAAGAGATTGTTCTATCCAAAGAAGACATCAAAAGTTAATAGAGGAAGCACCATCATATAAATTACCATCTAAAGTTAGAAAAGCAATGGGTGAGGCTGCTGTAAAATTAGCAAAATCAATTAATTATGATTCAGCAGGAACTTTAGAATTTTTAGTTGATAAAGATGATAACTTCTATTTTATGGAGATGAATACAAGGGTTCAAGTTGAACATACAGTAACTGAGATGGTAACAGGAATAGACATTATAAAATTACAAATTAAAGTTGCAGAAGGAGAGAGAATAAACATATCTCAAGAGGATGTTGTATTATTTGGACATGCAATCGAATGTAGAATAAATGCTGAAGATACAACAGCAGGATTTTTACCTTCACCAGGAAAATTAGAAACTTATATTGTTCCTGGAGGACCAGGAGTAAGAGTAGATTCACACTCATACCAAGGATATGAAATTTCTCCATACTATGATTCTATGATTGGAAAGCTTATTGTTCATGGAATCACTAGAGAAGAAGCTATTGAAAAGATGAAAAGAGCATTAGATGAATTTATTATAGAGGGAATTGATACTACAATTCCATTCCATTTAGAGGTATTAGATAATAAGGTGTATAGAGCAGGAAAAGTTACAACGAAGTTTATTGAAGAAAATTTTGAAAAAAATTAAATAATAGCTAGGAAAAACTTTAAATTAATGTAATAATATATGTATAATATCTACGGAGGTGTTTTTATGAACGAGTTAGGAAATATAAAAATAGCAGATGATGTTGTAAAGACAATATCAGCAAAGGCAGCACAAGATGTTTCTGGAGTTTATAAATTAGCAGGTGGAGTAGCAGATGAAGTTAGTAAAATGCTAGGAAAAAAGAGACTTACAAATGGAGTTAAAGTAGAAGTTGGAGAAAAAGAGTGTAGTGTAGAGATATATATTATAGTTGAATATGGATATCAAATCTCTGAGGTTGCTCAAAATGTTCAAAAAAATGTTTTAACAGCAGTAAGTACAATGACTGGATTAAAAGTTGTAGAAGTAAATGTATTCGTACAAGATGTAAAAATTTTAACAGATGAGTATGAAGAAAAGCATGAGGATATAGAGATTGTATAATTAAAATATGAGAGAGGCGTTTTATTACGCCTCTAATCTTTCTTTACAGGGGTGAGTTTATTGATAAAAAAGTTAATATTTTTCTTTGCATGGATAGGAATATTTGCTATAGCTGTAACAGGAATAGGGTATATAACAATGCCACAATATTTTTCAACAATAGACACAAGCTCACTTATATTTAAAGTTATTATTTTTAATATATGCTTAATATATATGTGCATATCAATATTAAAATTATTATCTAATTTTTCCAAAGAAAAAGATTATGTTATAAAAAATGAGCATGGATCAGTTCATATTTCAACAGATACAGTAAAAAATTTAATAAGAGAGATTTTGTCAAGAGATAGTGATATAAAAGGTTTAAAAATAGAGTGTGGAAATAGAGGAAGTAAGTATTTTGTTAAATTAAATTTAGATATGATATCAAACAATAATTTGTCATCAAAAACAGTAGATATACAAAATTTGATAAAAACTAATTTAGAACAAAAGTTAGACTTAAAAGTTGATTATATAGAGGTAAAAATTTCGAGATTATCACCTAGAAGAGACTCAATTGAATAGGAGGAGCAGATATGATGTTAGAAAAGATTATTGAAAATTTTATTCTTAATTTTAAGAAATATCTATATGCCATCTTAGGATTAATAATAGGAGTTCTTTTAGTTGAATATGGAATGTTGAAAACTATTTTTATATTATTTTTAGCATTTATCGGATTTAAATTAGGAGATAGAGGTTTTCAAGAGAAGTTAAAAAAACAAATATTAAATAGATTAAAGGATTAGAAAGGAAACAATAATGAGTAGAAGAGTAGCAAGAGAAGAGTTATTTAAAATAGTTTTTGAATCGGAGTTAACTGAAGTAAAGATAGATGAAACTTTAGCAAGTTATATGTTAAGAGATGAAACTAATTTAAATACAAATGAAAAAGAGTTTATTGAAAAATACTCTAATGGAATGGCTTTAAATGATGATAAGATTACAGAAACATTAAAGAGTAATATTACTGGTTGGAGCTTAGAAAGAATTGGAAATGTTGAAAAAGCACTTTTAAAAATAGCAACATATGAGGTTTTATTTGAAGATGTTCCAGCTGAGATAGTTGTTAACGAAGTTGTAGAATTAGCAAAAAAATATGGTGATGAAAAATCACACGAATTTATTAATGGTGTTTTAGCAAAAGTAGTAGTTGAAAAAAATAGATAATAACTTTAAAAAGGAGAAGTAGTTTAAAGATTACTTCTCCTTTTTTATATTATTTAATTTTTTCTAAAGTTAATAGCTTCTAATAAATGATGTTTTTCAATATTGAAAGAGTCTTCTAAATCTGCAATTGTTCTAGCAACTTTCAAAATTTTATGATATGTTCTCATAGATAAATTTAAATTTCGAATAGCAGTTCTAATTATTTGCTCACATTCACTATTTAAAGAACAGTATTTTTCAACTTCACTATTATTCATATCACGATTAAGTTTATTATTGTTAAAACGTACATTTTGAAGTTCTCTAGCTTTTATAACGCGATTTCTAATAACTTGAGAGGTATCGCCTCGATCTTCATCTAAAATTTCTTTATCATTGAGTCTATAAATTTCAACATATAAATCAATTCTATCAATGATAGGACCTGAAAGTTTTTTTGTATATCTTCTAATATCATAAGGTGTGCATGTGCATAATTCTTCATCAAATCCATTTCCACAAAAACATGGATTACATGCAGCGATAAAAATTAATTTAGCAGGAAACTCCATTTTTCCTAGACTTCTTGTTATAGATATCCTTTTTTCTTCTAAAGGTTCTCTTAAACTTTCAATAACGACTCTATCGAACTCTGTAAACTCATCTAAAAATAACACACCATTATTAGCTAAACTTATTTCACCTGGTTTAGGTGTTCTACCACCTCCAATTATAGAGGATGTTGTAGATGTATGATGAGGATCCCTAAATGGTCGATTAATGATGATCGGAACTCTTTCGCTGAGTTCGCCAGCAATACTATAAATTTTAGTAGTTTCAATAATTTCATTTTCTGACATAGGTGGCAGTATGCTAGTGAGTCTTTTAGCTAACATAGATTTTCCACTTCCCGGTGCACCAATCATTATTATATTATGTCCTCCAGCAGCAGCAATTTCAAGTGCTCTTTTAGCTCTTATTTGCCCTTTAACATCCCACATATCTAAAGTATATTCAAAATTTTTTATTGTATTTACAACTCTTTTACTGCGAGTAATACCTTCTTCTATAAATTTAACAACATCTCTGAGATTTTTAACGGCTATAATATCAATATCTTTTATAATTGAAGCCTCTTCTAAATTTTCCTCAGGAATAATAACACCTTTAAACCCTTTACTTTTAGCCAATAAAACACCACTAATTATGCCTTCCGATCTTCTAATTTCTCCAGTTAAAGAAAGTTCTCCCATCAATAGATATTCTCTTAAAATACCTTTGTAGTCAGAAAGAAATTTCATTCCAACCATTATTCCAATGGCAATAGGCAAATCAAAGTGTGATCCTTTTTTTCTTATGTTAGCAGGAGTTAGATTAACAACAATTCTTCTAGGGTCTAATAAATACCCCATATTTTTAATTCCTGATCTTATCCGATCACGACTTTCTGATATAGTTGCATCACCTAAGCCAACTATATTAAAAGTAGGAAGACCATTAGTTACATCAACTTCGACTTCAACTAAAAATGGTTCAATTCCTAAATAACTTGAGCTTAACACTCGAACTAACATAAAAACCTCCTTATTTATAGATATTTTAAAATTTAAAATAAATTAAATTTTTGATAAATATTAGAGTGAGTATTCTATATGACTACTGATATTTTATAATTTTCTTTTTTTTTAAAAATAAATAAAAAAAGTTTGACATATCCACAAAAAAGGTGTATATTATTCTTGTGAACAGAATTGTAATAATTACAAAAAAGTAATTATAACAATTTTAAATAAATAAAAAAATATAAAATATAGACAGGAAATAGTTGAGGAGGATTTAAAATGGCAAAAGTAAAATGTACAGTATGTGGAGAAGTATTTGAAGAGGCTTTAGGAGCTTGCCCTTTATGTAAGGTAGGGTTAGATAAATGTGTTGCTTATGATGAGACAGCAGGAAGAGTTTGGGCAACTGAGCACAAAGTAGGAGAAGGATTAGCTTGCGGAGATGAAGAAATTATCGAAGGATTAAGAGCAAACTTTAACGGAGAGTGTATGGAAGTTGGAATGTACTTAGCAATGGCTAGAGTAGCAGACAGAGAAGGATATCCAGAAGTAGCAGAAGCTTATACAAGAATAGCTTTTGAAGAAGCTGGTCACGCTGCAAGATTTGCAGAGTTATTAGGAGAGGTTGTAACTGATTCTACAGAAGAGAACTTAAAGAGAAGAGTAGAAGCTGAGTACGGAGCAACTTCAGGAAAATTCGATATTGCTAAGAGAGCTAAGCAATTAGGATTTGATGCAATTCACGATACAGTTCATGAAATGGCTAAAGATGAGGCTAGACACGGAAGAGCTTTCTTAGGATTATTAGAGAGACATTTCCAAAAATAATAGTAAATAGTTAGAGTGCTTAATATACTTAAGCACTCTTTTTCGTTGTGTTGAAGTTTTTATTAGATTGTGGTACTATTAAAGTATTATAAAGGGATAAAAGGTGAGATGCTTGGGGAAAATAATTTATGTAACTGGCGGAGCAAGAAGTGGAAAAAGCTCTTTTGCTGAAAAAAAAGTTTTTCAATTGAATAAGGAGAAAATTTATGTAGCTACAGCAATATCTTTTGATGAAGAGATGGAAGAAAGAGTGAGATTACATAAAATTCAAAGAGGAGAAAATTGGACAACAATAGAAGCTTACAAAAATCTTTATAGAGTTTTGGAAGAATATAAAGAATTAAATGGAGTTGTATTACTAGATTGTTTAACAAATTTAGTCACGAATATTATGATTATGGATAGAGATGTCAATTGGGATAAAATATCTCAAAATGCTCTTAAAGAAATTGAAGAAGAAATAAAAAATGAAGTTCAAAAATTAATAGATTTTATAAAGAATAGCTCATTAGATATGGTTGTAGTTTCTAATGAAGTTGGAATGGGATTAGTTCCTCCGTATGCTTTAGGAAGATATTTTAGAGATATAGGCGGTAGAATAAATCAATTAGTTGCAAAAGAGTGCCATGAAGCGTACTTAATAGTTTCTGGATTAGAGTTAAAATTAAAATAGAGTTTGGAGGAGAAAATGAAAGGTTTAGCTTTACTTTTTAAATTTATGACAAGATTACCATTTCCAGGAGGAAAAACTTTTGATTCGAAAGCTTTAGGAAAAGGAATGAAATGGTTTCCAGTAGTAGGATTAGTGATAGGTATTATAAACTTAGCTGTGGCAGTGGTTTTAGAAACATTTATTCCATCGCCTATTTTAATGGCAATAATCTTAGTTACCCTTGATGTTATAATAACTGGAGGATTACACTTAGACGGTCTAGCAGATACTTTTGATGGAATATTTAGTTATAGAAGCAAGCAAAAAATGTTAGAGATTATGAAAGACTCTAGAGTTGGAACAAATGGTGTTTTAGTTCTAATACTCTACTTTATATTCAAAGTTGCTTTTTTAGTGGAAACATCGGAGTTATTTGGGATAAATCAAGGTGTAATAATGCTTATTGTACCTATATTAGCTAGAATAAATAGTGTAGTTAACTGTACTTTTGAACCTTACGCTAGAGCCACTGGAATGGGTAAAACTTTTGTAGATAATACTGATAAGACTGGATTGTTGATATCTTATATCACTGTTACGGTTATATTATATGGTATTGCTCAGTTCTTTATGCTACCTTTTGTAAGTTTATTTATTGTTTTAAATATATTAGTTCTTTGCGGATTCTTCTTTGGAAAGTTGATGACGAAAAAAATAGGTGGTATAACGGGAGATACTTTAGGAGCATTGCTAGAGTTGTCTTCAGTACTATCATTAGTTTTAATGTATGTGACTTTATAGGTGAAATTAATGGGAAAAATTGTTTTAGTTAGGCATGGTGAATCAAAATTAAATATTGAAGGTGTTTACTATGGAGTTTTAGATCCAGAATTAACAGAAAAAGGAAAAGAGCAAGCAGTAAAAACTAGGGAAATTTTAAAAAATATAAATTATGAAAAGATATATGCAAGCGATTTAAAAAGAGCAATAGACACAGCAGAGATTGTAAATTATAAAAAATTAGAAATCTTAATTGATCAAGAATTACGTGAACTAAATTTTGGAATATTTGAAGGATATAGCTATAAAGAACTTTTAGAGAAATATCCAGAGGAGTTAAAAAAGAGTCAAAGTAATTGGGAAAATTATAATTATATAACTGGTGAAAGTGTTTTAGAACTTCAAAAAAGAGCCATTAATTTTATAGAGAAGAAGGTTGATTTAGATGGAACAACAGTATTAGTTACTCATTGGGGAGTAATTAATACTATTTTAAGTCATTACTTTTCTAATGGATTAGAATCTTATTGGAAGTTTAGTGTAGAAAATGGTGGTATAGTTATAATTGAATTTTCTGAAGGATATCCCATATTAAAGGGATTAAATATAGGGGGCTAAAATTGGACAGAATAAAAAAGATTCAAAATGATATAATTGGTGTTGATAAAGAAGCTATAAAAGAGTGTAAAAAAATATTAGATTCTAGAATGAAACCTGAGAAAAGTTTAGGTATTTTAGAAGATTTAGCAATGAAAGTAGCGGGAATAACAGGCCAACCCTTAAATGAACTAAAAGCTGGGTGTCATTTTATAGCATCATCTGATAATGGAGTTATAGAAGAAGGAGTATCCTCTTGTCCAATAGAATATACAAGAATAGTTTCAGAAGCAATGTTAAGTTCTTTTGCAGCTATTGGAATTTTATGTAAAAGTTTAGGAATACCTCTAAATTTGATAGATATTGGAATAAAAGGAGATATCCCAAGAGACTATAAAAATTTATATGTAAAAAAAATAGCTTATGGAACTAAAAACTTTAGCAAAGAACCCGCTATGAGTTTAGAGG
>NZ_CAMQXC010000037.1 GCF_947038635.1 uncultured Cetobacterium sp.
CCACAGCTCCTACTGATATAATTAATCCTGCTTCTTTATGAATAATCATAACAGTAGATATCGTTCCTGGTCCTACAAGCATAGGAAAAGTTAGTGGTGTTATTGCATATCTTATAGCTTCCTTTTCAGACATAACATTTCCTGAACTTTCTTTTGATACTCCCAAACCTAATAGATTTCTAAAGGCAACAACAATAAGTATCATTCCTCCAGCTACTCTTAATTCGTTCATACCTATTTTATATAAATAATTCATGAAAAAATCTCCGGCAACTATAAAACCTGTTACAATTCCAAATCCAGAAATAACTATAGCATTATACATTTTTTTTCTTATTTCAGGATTTTGATCTTTTGTTAATGTCATAAATAATGGTACATTCCCAAATGGATTTAAAATTCCAATAATTGTAAGAACATATGTCATTATATCTATAACAAACTCTTTTCCCATACTTATTAATCTCCTCTTTAATTTATTTACACACTATAATATATAAATAATTTAATAAAGTAAAGTTTTTTATATATTATTTTTATAATTTAAATTAAATGTTCTTTTTTCCTCTTCTCTAAACTCATTTTGATTATCCCAAGTTATTTCTGCAATATCTTTAGTAAATTTAGGATAGCTGTTGCAATAATCTATTACCTCTTGAGTTAAAGCAAATCCATGCTTTAAGAAATAATCACTTGCATCTCTTTTAATTATCCTAGTTACAAATGTCGCTAATTTACTTGAAATATCCTCTGTAGAATTTGTCTCAATACTTTGCATATATTGATGCATTTTCACAAAGAAATCTCCCTCACCATAATATAATCTAAATTTATACCAAAATGCCAATCTTACAAAAAGACCCATCTCTGTTATAGTCTGCTCACTATTTTGAAGTTCAATCATTCCATTAACTACATTATCTCTAATGCTATTTGTATACTCAATTCTTGCTTCATTTGCATACCAGTTATTACTAACCTCTCCAAACAATCCCATATGATAGTTATTTACATCCATTTCATGACCTACTTCATGGCCTACAACCCATCCTGAGGCAAAATTTCTTACACTTGCATTTAATATATCATGACTTCCACCACTGTATGCAGTATATCCTCCTACAAATGACCCTCCTGCATGTGGATTATCATTACCTGATCCCAGCCACATAACTCTTTTGTAAGGAATAGAATTATTAAAATGGGAATTCATATTATCAATATAATAAAGAAAATCTAAAAATTCATCAGTTATTTCAACTCTTTGACTTAACGATCCCTCTGATATATTATTTTTTAACCAATCAAATTTTACTGCTCCTATAAAGTTTCTTCCCTCTATATAAGCTAAATTTGAATTTAATTTTACACCATCTCTATCCGCTATTAATGTTGTATTATTTGGAATTTTGTAAAACTCCTCCTCTTTTGTAACTCCATATTTATAGACTATAGCATTTTTAGGATTTAATGAGTATAACTCTATCTCCTCTCTTCTGCTTCCAGTTAAAACTAACTGCCCTGTAATTTCACCTAAATTAATGATATTTAATCCCTTTTTTAATGAAAATGAATATTCTGATTGAGGTTTATTTTCTCTTAGTATTATATGTGCACTTAAATTTTTACTGCATATAATAGCGTAATCTTTATTCGGAAGTATATAGTAAGGTGTTAACGAGATATCTCCAGTTCCATTTGTTCTTAATGGACCAAAATAATAGTTAGTATCCTGTGATATACTTTTTATTTTATAAGTTTCAAAAGGTAACTCATTTTCATTTTTTAATATAGATTCTGCTATATAAAGTTTAGCTAATAATGTCTTGCTTGTTGATACTTTCTCTTTAAACTTTTGTATTGTAGATAATTTAACACCTTTATTTAAAGACTTATAAAGAGTCTTATCTTCAAATAGTCTTTCGATGTTCTCTTGAAGCTTATTGTAAATAATAAAACCTATTTTATTAAGTATCACTACATTTGCATAAACCTCTTTAAATCTAATACAAATTTCTGATGCTAAAATGGGATTAAATGTGAACTCATTTTCTCCCGATGTTGGATTGGAGTTTAGGTATTCTTTTACAAACTTCCAATCTTTCCTAGAATCATTTTTATAATAAATTTCAGCTTTATAAACTTTTCCATTATTCCCATTACCATGTCTATTTATAAATTTAAACTCTGTAAAAACTTTTTTTGATTCAAATTTAAATATAATATCTCCTGGCCCTGTTGAATGGAAATAAGTATTTGGATCTCCATCAAGCATACTAGAAATTGGTATTGCTTCTCCACATTTTGATTCAACCTCTATTTTTTCTATAGGGTATTCATCTACAACATCTTCTATATTATAATAGATGCTTTGATCAAGTCTTTCAAGATGTACACAATTGAATTTCCATTTTTCATAATCATCTAAATAAACTTCAACTATTACTGAATTCATTAAAATTTCTGAAAAATCTATTTTTAAATTTCCTTTTTCATCCTCTACTGTATCAATCTCTTCAATCTCTTCAATTTCATTAAAAGAGTTTACAAAAAATACTTTTGTTTCATAAATATAATCTGGCTTCTCTTTAAAAAATACTTCCAAGCTCTTTAATACTTCAAAACTTTGATTAGGTATTTCACATCTTATAGGATTCATTGAATTTAAATAAATCTCTTTTGCTTTTTTTATTTTTTCTTTATAACTTTCAGTTATGGTACATCTTCTTTCTAAAGCTAATATATCCTCATACTCTACCTCAGATTTTAGTATTTCAAAATCAGAATCTTCAAAAATATTATCTATTTCACTTTCTAAAAGATTATACACAAACAACTCTAACTCATTAATCATTGCCCATTTATTTACTGAATCTTCTATTCTTATGCATATTTCATCAGTTAAATATGGTATATTTTCTACCATTAGCCAATCATTTTTGTATGAATCAACATTATAACTTCCAAACTCAATCCACTCATTCTCTTGATTTAAATCCTTTACTAAAACTTTAAATCTATTTATTAATCCTGATGTGTTGCTTCTAAAACTGATAAGTCTTAATCTATTAATTAGATATTCCTTATTTAATTTTAAATTTACTTGTGCATATTCAGTATAATTTACAGTGTGGAATTTTGTTTCAACATCTCCATCAAACATGTTTATTAATGGGTAAGATGAATTTTCAGCATTTGAAGAAACTTGTAAATCTTCAAATTTTATTCTTGTATCTACATCCTCATTAAAACAAAATTCAGATAATAAATAGCTATTACTTTTTATCTTATATATTCTATCTGCTCCATATACTAAAATTTTAACTTTTTTAGTTAGTATTTTTCTAAAATTCAATGTTACATTTTCTTCATCTATTAACGGATTACACTTTATTACTTTGTTTTCACCTAATGAATTTTCATATGCTAAACATACTTTCAATATTCTTTGTTCACACACAAATTGAATCTCATCTAATATTGTATCTCCATTTAAAGATACTTGAAACTCCTCTGGTATTAATGAGTCAATATATAGTTCTTTTGCTTTTTTCACAGTATTTATATAACTTTCCGTTATTAACCCAGCTTCTAAAGATTCTATCTCCTCTAGTGTCACACCATCTCTTATTGTAGTTTGAGTTTTATCTGCAAAAAGATTTGCGATTTTTTCTTCAATTGTATTATACTTAAATAAATCTATTTCATAGAAAACTACAAAATTATTATGTCCATCTGTTACTCTTATACAAATTTCTGATGCCAATACTGGTTCAAATACTGCCTCTCTGAAATCTCCACTTTGTTCTGTCAGTTGTTCAAATACTTTTTTCCACTCTTCATTATTTTTTGTTCTATATAAAATTTCATAAGTTTTTATTCTTCCATTATGAGATGACCTAGTTTGAAATTTCACTCTATTTATCAGTTTTGCCGTACCTAATTCTAAAACAAAATCTCCGTACTCTCCTGTCCCATAACTTCTGTAATCAGCACTATGAAATGTTGTATTTACGTTGTTATCTATAGCATATATTGGTGCATTATTAGAGTATTGTCCACATAAACTTTTGGCTACCATTGTTGTTTTATCAACTCTTACATCCACATCTTCACTTGCATAAAATTCATCTTGAGAAATCTCCATAATTTCAATATTAAAATTATTCCCTTGCTCTATTTCTCCATATAAAAATAGTTCAAAATTATTAGAATAAAAATTTTCAAACTCTACAAGTGTTTCCACTTCAGCTATTGAAATCTCTATTGAATTTGAAATTTTTTCATACTCGTGGCTATCCTTATATCTTATTTCCCCTTTTAAAACTCTACCTATATCTCTCAATCTTAAGGTTTTAATTACACTTTTTTGTTCTTTTTGTATTTCAAATTTATGAGGTACTAATCTATCTATATACAAAGCCTTTGCTCTTTTAAATAGATTTATATACTCCTCTGTCGTTTCTAAACGTGTTTCTATTTCATCAAGCATTTCCAATGTAACTGTTTCTTTTAACTGAGTACATTCAACATCATTAAATAATTCCTTCAACATATCACTTAACTTATTATATTTAAAAATATCCATTTCATAGATTATTACAAAGTCATCATTAGATTTTGTTACTCTAATACAAATTTCTGAAGCTAAAATTGGGTTAAATTTTATATTTCTCCAATTTCCACCTATTCCCTCATTTAGAGACTCTCCTACTTCTAACCACTCTTCTGTAGGTCTCTCTTTATATAAAACTTTATAATTATCAATTCTTCCTAATGAGTTTGGTCTTGTTAAAATATTTATTCTATCTATAACTTTTGGAGATGAATTTTTTAAATAGAAATCTCCATATCCAATATCTGTATAAGCATTACTATGAAAATTTGTAGCCTCATCTCCATCAATAGCTCTATCTGCCCCTAAACTTCCATATACTCCACATCCAGAACTAGCTAACAAATTACTCTTATCTACTCTTGTATCAATATCTCTTTGAGCAAAATATTCATCTTGATCTAACTCTACTGCTATTACCTGTGCATTTGCTAGCTCTGCTGAAGCAAAAATTGTAAAAATTATATCTTTAGCATAAAATTTGTCAAATGTTACTATTTTATTCTCATTAATGTTTTCTGTTTCTATAATTTTTTCATTTCCATATCTATCTACATAAGTAGCTTTAACACGATATATATTTTCTTCAGTGACAAAATTAAAACTTTCTACTACTTTAAAATCATTGCTTGTATATTCAATAATCTCTCCCATCATTCCTCCTATAAGAATATCTCTAGCAATAGATAGTTTATCTATATACTCTTGTGTTAAGCTTGTCTTTTTTTGCAATTCAATAATAGATTCTATTGTTACTTCTGGCTTTAATTCTATATATTCATCATTTAAAAATAGATTTTCAATCTCTACACTCAAATAGTTGAACATAAAAATTTCAATTTCATCCTTTGAAAGTTGCGTATTTCCTTCTCCCGTTAATAAAAATTTTTTTACCATTACAGGGTGTATTTTTAGTGTCCCACTAATTGGAATATTTGTTAAAGATATCCAACTTTGTCCTTCTCCTGGACTATAAAAAATCTCTAAATTTACAAAGTCTCTCTTTAATTTTATTCTATCGATTATTTTACTATTTTTTAATTCAACCTCTATTCCATTATCAACTTTTATTATTTCAAAGTCACTTTGAGGTATTCTTGTATCAATATCACTTTGAGCATAATATGGTTTTATATCTGTTAAAACTGGAGTTACATTAATTATTGATGCTTCTGACTCGCCAATTTTAACTTTTACTGAATCTGTCAAAATAGGATCAACCTCCCACTCCTGTATATTTCCCATCTCTCTTAACCTATTAGCTCTCAATGTTATATCATTTCCTATAAAATCTTTAAACTTTAAATTTAGTTCTTCTGGAAAAATATTATTTTGACTTTCTATTATTAAATTCTTTATTATAGAATTTGAACTTAACTTTAAATTAAAATTATTACTACTCGGAGCATTTCCATTTCTAATGAAAGTTATTTCTGAACTCATCCTCTTCCCCCTAAATATTTCCTTCTAAATTTCTCTTATAATTATTATTTATTATAGTTATCTCCTCTTCTATTAACTCTTTATAATTTGAGAAATTAACTCTATTTAAATCAATTGCTAATTCAGGATATTCATTACATTGAGATAATATTTCATTTGAAATTTCATATCCATTCTCTATAAAATATTTAGATATATCTCTTTGTAATAGCTCCACTACCCATAGAATGATTTTTTCCAATTGATTTTCTATTCCATTAAAATTAAAACCTTGAAACTTTTTATATAAATTTGGTAAAAATCTATCACTGTTAAAGAATAATCTTAGTTTAATCCATAATGCTCTTTGATTATCTTCTGGAACTATCATTACTCTTGAGTATCTAAATTCAAGTTCTTTTGTTAATAAAAATATTAATAGCTCTTTAAGTTCATCATTTGCATCTGAACTTCCAATAAAATCTTTTGCTATAACTCTACAAAAGTTTGGATTTGCAAGTTCTTCAATTGATTTATTAAACATTAATTTAGACATTCCACCAAAAGTAGTATAACTTCCATTTTGAGTAGTTTTTTGTTCAACTACATTGCTGCTTATCCCTTGAACCAAAACTCTTTTAAATGGAGATACATGATAATACTCATTTCTATTTAATAAAAAATATATATAATTGAAAATAGTATCTAAATTTTCAATACTTTGTAAAAATTCAAATTCATTATAACTATTTTTTATCTTCTCTTTATTTAATTGACAAATAAAATTTTTTCCTTCAACTAACCCTAAAATATTTGTCTCATCTTCTATAAACTCTCTGTAATTAACTTTACCAATAGAATAGTTTTTTATCTCATCTACATTAAATATAGTTATATCTATATTTTTAGTGATATCATCAACTAAAAATAGTTCCTTTGTATTTTCTTTTAAATAGATTGAATTTAACCCTTTTTTTATCTCTACTTTTTTGTCTCTTAAATTCTCAAAATTTTCTATATCATATAAATCAACATCTTCACTTGATATAACCAAATACTCTTTTTTGCTTTTAAAAGTTATTCCTATTGACTTTATAGATAAATTATATTTTATTTTTAAAGTGTCAAAATACTCATCTCTATTTTCATTAGAAGCTAATAGTTTTAGTTTTTTTCTTGTTACTTTATTATTGTGAAGCCACACATATTTTCCAATATCTAATAAATTCAATATCTCTATATTCTCTTGATATCTATTTTTTAATTCTGTTATCTCTTTTAATCTTATTTGAGACTTTACCACCATACAGTCTAATGATTCAAAGATAGTTTTTAAATCATTTTCAACACTTACATTTGAATAAAATTTTATATCATTCATTACTATCCAATTCCCATAACTACTATGGACTCTTATACAGATATCTGAGACTAATATGTCTTGAAATTCAGCTACTTTCCATCCTTTTTCTGCAGTTGTTTCTGATTGATAAATAGAGATCCATCCTGCATCAAAATTACTATTTTTATAAAGTATTTCATATTGATCGATTCTTCCATTGTTTGCACTCGGGTGTCTTGTCAAAAATTCAATTTTATTTATAACTCTAGATTCTTCAAATTTAAAGTAAACATCTCCATACCCACCATTAGAAAACTGATTTGAATGAAATAAGGTATCCTCACTATCATCTAAAATTAAATCAGGACCATTTCCATTCCAAACAGAAATATTAGAAGATGCAGTTATACAATTTTTATCAACAAACTCAAATGTATTTCTATCTATTTTCATATTTAAACTCCCTTTTTCTAATTTTTATACGACTAAAGGGGAGTCGCCTCCCCTTTAGTTTTTAATTATCATTTATCTTCTAGCTATTTTATTTAAATAGTTTAATCTTAATGAATTTGCTTTAAATTTATCAAATATTACCGATGTTAATAGGTGATCTGCTTGATATAATGTTTTATACGCACTTGCTGCTTCTGGACCGTGCATATCAATACCATAATCATCCATAGCTATATCCCATGAAATTATCCCTGCTAAGTTATTATCAACAATCCATTGACACTTTGTTTCAACTGATCTCTCATCTTCAAATGTATAGAAAATTCCTGCAGTTTGGTTGTATAAATATGGAGCTTGTGCAGCCTCATCATAGTAATACTGGAACTCTCTTCCATTTAATACTACTCCTGCATGAGGATTTGCTGGACCATTTAAATCTAAAGTTTTTACAGTTACACTTTCACCTTTTATTAATTTATTTAAGTGATGTAAAGGTAGAACTCCTGCTCCTCTTCCTCCATCCATTGTTCCTGGAGCTGAACATCCTTTTGCTCCATTTGAAGCTGCATCTATGTTTGTTCTAGCATATAATCCAGGTGTATTTGGATTTACCCAACCTGAAGCTGGTTTAAATATTCCTGACCATCCTCTTGAATAGAATGGTGCTCCAACTGTTAATTTAGTAACTGGAACTCCATAAGTTGTTGTTACATAATCTATTAAATCCTTTATTGAGAATGCATTATCTACAGGATTTGTTTCTGATAATGGTTCACTTGGATTTTGGAATAAATATGATTGGTGATTTGATATTGGATCAAAAGCTCCATGTACATCGTAAGTCATGTAACTGATAAAGTCACAAGTTGGATGCCATACTCCAATTCCACTCTTTTGAATATGAGTTTTTCCTGATACTATTGCACATGATAAGAAATAGTATTTTCCATCCTCTTGTCCTGCTTTATCTAAAGCTCCTCTTAATGCTTTCATTAAGTTAGTGAAAAGAACTTCTTCATCATCTGTAGCTCTTGGTGTTCCTAAATCATTTTTATTATCAACTAAATCTGCATCTCTTCTTGAACATGGGAATTCCCAGTCAATATCTATTCCAGCAAAGTTAAACTCTCTAATGAAATCAATACATCTCTTAACAAAATGGTCTATTTTATTTGATTGAGCTGCATCTCTAAAGAATGCTGATCTTGACCATCCACCTAACGATGCTATTGGTTTAACATATGGATATTTTTTACACATTTCATTATATTCTGTCATAAATGCATTTGTCCCACCATAAGCTGAGAATGCTGCACCTGGATCAAATATATTTGGTGAAACATTTAAGCTTCCTGCTCCATTAACTGCATCTCTAGCTGATTGAGCTAAATGTGATATATCATCTTTATCTGTGAAAAACTTTCCAGTATAATCAGGAATTACATCTACGAATGCGTATTGCATATGAGATATTTTATTCCATGGAGTTATTTTTGGAGTATATTTTCTTCCTCCCCATTTTCCCCACTCTGGAGTATATGTTATATGCATTTTTTCCATTGGAGATCCTAAACCTTCAACTTCTGATGTATTCATTGGCTCTAAGTGAGCATTAGGTTTTGTTCCTGCCGAATCCATTAAGTGGTTTCCAGGACAGTCTATTGCACTCTCTTCCCCTGCTGATAATTTTGTCCATGGTGACCAATCTCCATTTAATTTTGGAGCATCTCCTTTTGAAGCCCATCCTGTATGTCTAAAATGGAATCCTTGATAATATACTATCTTATTTGTTGCTGCTCCATACTCAATAGTAGAGTTCCATTCTGGATATTTACAATTTTTTACTCCACCATCTGGAGTTGCTATTTCAATTACACCTGTTGTACTTTTATAATAAACTACAACTTTATCATTTGTTTTTTCATCTCTTACATATGTTACTCTATAAACGAATTTAACATCTTTATTTGAAGGATACTTAGAAGCTGAAATAGTATTTTTAGCTGACCCTTTATTTCCTGATGTAAAGTTTGTTGGTAAAACCTCTGCTAATTCTCCATCTAAGTAAACACCTAAATTACTATCAATAACTCCCCAAGTATTATTAAGTGTTATTTCATAATTACCATTTGTATTTACAGTATGTGCCCATAAATTTGAGTATGGTAAAGTTGCTGGGAAATCCCCTTCCACAGGAGGTGGTATTACTACATCTTCCTCTACTATAACTGTATTTGATGTGATTTGTTTAAACTTATTAGCCCAATAATATTTTGCTATAAACTGATATGTTCCAGGTGCATTTGATGCAAAGTTTGCAACTTGAGTTCCTGAATTAGTCGTTACTTTTTCTACTCTTGTATTATTTTTATATAACTCATACTCCACTGAAGTTATTAGATGAGCATTCTCTCCTAATGTTAACTCTCCAGTTAAATTTTTATTTATATTTTTTAAAATAGCGTTAAGTACTGTAGGTTCTAATTCTGGAATAGGTGGTAATACTTCATCATGATTACAGTCCCCTAATAATTTTAAAATATTTTGTACAAGTAGTTTAAACGAAAGATACTCTTCTAGTTTTGTTACTCTACTAAGATTTAATACAAAATTATTCATTTTTTCAATCATTGGATCTAACTCTTCACAAGCTACTCCATTGTGTATTGTTGAATACTTACTATTTATAAAATTAACTTTTTCTATTGTGTTGTTATATATTTTTTGAAATTCTTGTTCTCTGTCTATAACAGGAAATAAATCATTATTCGTTTTTTTCATTTGCAGTTTTATCCTCCGTTTAGTAAATTTTTATTTAAACATTCTATATGATTTTTCAAGATTTGCTTGATAAGTTGATGTTTCCTTATTAAAATTTGTATGCTTTTCTAAAAATGTTGATAATCTTCCAATCTCTCTTGATAATTTTATTAAATCACCTTCAAGTTCTTGGAATTTTTTTACTAAAGTTTCCGTTTTTGAAAACTCTTTATTTTTTTCCTCTAATTTAGAAAGTGTAATCTCTACCGATATTAATTTTGAAGATAATTCTGAAAAGCTTTCTCTAAAAGCATTATTAAAGTTTTCGTTTCTTTTCAGAGCTTCAACATATTCTGTTTTTATTTGTAAATATTTCTCTTGGTAATACTCACATTTTTCTTCATATTCTTTATTTATGGCAGTTAGATTAGCAACTTCTTTTTTTAGCTCTTTATTTTTCTTATTAAAGAACATACTATCTCCTTTCATTATAAAAATATCTTAAAATATTTTCACTTATCATTTTTTTATTTTTCTTTTAAAAAATTAAACTATATTGCATCAATTTAAACATTTATGAAAATATAATACATTTTTTATTTAAAATAATCAACAATATTTTTAAATTTTTTTATATATATTTTCTATACGTACATTTTCATTAGGATACTTCTCTTTAAATAAGGTTTTTTATTTTTTTATTTTTTAGTTTGAATTTTTAATCGAGGTATGTTAATATAAATTCACTTATCATTAAATTTAAATTTTTTTGAAATATTTTTTCTTTTTTATAAAATTAATAATTTCAATCCATGAAATTAATACAAATATAATTAAAATAGGAGGTCAATTTATTTTGAATTCAAATAATGAACTAGATTTTCAAGTTAGCGACTTAAAAAGTAAAATTACATCACTTTTTGACAAGTTTAAAACTCTTCAAACAAGCATGAACTTAATAATGGATATTGTTTCATCAAATCCAGAATATAATATAACAAAAAATAAGTTAGAACTTTTAATAAACTTATCTCAAAACTTAAATAGCACTAATAATATTAATGATTTTTTCGAAATAAAAGCTCTTGCTTATGACGTTGAAAAAATGATTTTTGATTTAGAGCATATAATCGAGGTTAGTGAGCCTGAAGTACCCGAAATTATTGTACCTGAAATAAAAACAGCTCTTTTAGAGGATACTGGAAGTACTTTAATAGGTTCTTTAAAAAATATTGTCGATCCTGAAATTAGATTAAATAGTGTTGAATACAAATTATATAAAGAAACAACTTCTGGAATTAGTGAAATTCTACATATCTCTTTACCTGAATCTATGTTTAAAGTAGATTTCAACTTTAGAGAACATGGAACTTTCTATTTTATAGCAACTTATTACTACGATGGTGCCAATGAAGTGATACAAAGTAACACTATAAAATCAAACAATATTACAATTCAATTGATTGATAAAGAGGTTCCAACTATTTGTTGTGCTGCTTTAACAGCTTTTGAAAACACTCCTAAAGGATTATTAACTAAGATTATAGATAAGGATTCTGCAATAACTGAGGTTGTTTATACACTAAAAAATACAAATGATGTTTCAATTGAAACGATTGTAAATAACAATCCTTTTGATCACATCCAATTTGCAAGTGTTAGTGAAGGTAATTACTTTTTTAAGTGTAATTGTAAATATAACATAGGTTCTAGAACTGGAGAAATTTTATTAAACTCTAATATTATAAATATTAAAGGAAATACAACTACCCCAGAGCCTGAACCTAATCCTGATCCAACTCCAGATCCAGAACCGACTCCTAATAAAAAATGGCCTAGAGGTATTTTTGCTCCATTTGTAGATGCAGCTAGAGATGATGTTAATTCTAAATTTGCATTAGCTGATAAATCTAAAATTACTGGTGTTCAGTTTTATAATTTAGGATTTATTACTGCTGACCCAAACAAAAATCCTGCTTGGGCAAGTAATTTAAGTCTACCTGGTGATAAAGGAACTAATGCTGGCCTTATGCAAGATATTGAAAGATTAAGATCTATGGGTGGAGATGTTTGTATCTCTTTTGGTGGACTTAATGGTCCTTATTTAAATGAAGTTATAACAGATATCCAAGATTTAAAAAACAAATACAAATCAATTATAAATAGTTGGAATTTAAATAGAGTTGATTTCGACATGGAGCACAATAGAATAGTTGGTAGCGAAACTTGTGAAGAGAACAAGAGAAACCATGCAGCTATAAAACTCTTACAAGATGAACTTAAAGCTGAAGGTAGATACGTAGGAATTTGGTTCACACTACCTGTTATGCCTTATGGTTTAAATCAAAATGAGCTTCTTTTAATTGATGACGCTATAAAAAAAGGTGTTGAAATTGAAGGGGTTAATGTTATGGCTATGTGCTATGGTGGTGCTTATGCTGGAAATATGGGTGAACAAGCTATATCCGCTATGACAAATTTACATTCGCAATTAAGAACTCTTTATAGTAATAATGGAATTATTAAAACTGATGATGATCTTTGGGCTATGGTAGGTATTTGTCCAGAGATTGGAATAAACGACACTGGATCTTTTAATACATTCTTTTTAGAAGATGTTGCTCCTGTTATTAGCTTTTGTAAAACTAAAAATGTTGGAATGATAACTTTTTGGTCTGCAAATAGAGATAAAGCAAATAATGGTTCAGATGTAAATGGTCCTGATTCTACTGGTTTACCTCAAGATGAATTAGCTTTTACTAAAGCTTTTCAAATTTACAATAATACAAATACGAATGTAACTCCATTAGTTTTTTCAGCTGATTCTGGAATTTATAACGGTATTCCAGTTTGGCACGAATCAATGAGTTATCCTAACTCAAATACAAAAGTTTACTATAATGGCAAATTTTATGTTAATGGATGGTATGTTTCTGCTTGGGATCAACCACCATCATCAAACGAAGCTTGGAAAGAAGCTACAATATAATTTTAAAATAGGGAGCGTGTAATGAATACTTTAGAAATACAAAACATAAAATCTCATTTTTCAAATGTTTTAAATCACTATAATAATTTAAAAAGAAAATTTGTTAATGCTAGTGATGAGCTTGAATCTTTAAATATTCAATTAATAGAGTTAAAAAATAAAATAAACAGTTTAAATATGGAGTCATCAATTATTTATTTCTTCGAAGTAAAAGAGTTACTTTCAAGTGTTGAAAAAAATATATTTGATTTAGATTTAGATATCGAAACACCTGAACCACCAATCGATCCTCCAGTTGAACCTGAGGTTATAATTCCTACTATTGGAAATATAGAACTAACTATAACAGATAAAAAAGCTTCTGTTAATACAAAAGCTATATCTGATTCTCAAAATAGAATAACTCAAGTTACATATTATTTAAAAACTTCTGTTAGAAATACAATTGAACAAAAAACAACAACTAACCCTAATGAAACTATAACTTTTGCGGCTATTTTAACTCCTGGAGATTATATTGTTGAAGCTATATTCTCATATAGAGGAACTCAATCATTAGAGCAAATTATAAAATCATCTAACTTAGTTACTGTTAAAGAGGATATTATTATTCCTCCACCTACAGGAGATAAAGTTGCAACTTTAAAACTTTCATCAACACAATCTTGGGGAAATGGATTCAGTGCATCTTTAGAGTTAATCTCTCATACAAGTGAAAATTATGCTGGAAATTGGGAGTTAAGCTTTGATTCACCGGCTACTGGAATTTCTCAATGGCAAATTAATGCTTCTAAAACAGGTAATAGAATCTCTATAACTTCTGGAGCAGATTGGTCTGGAACTCCTCATTTTAATTTAGGACCTAATGGAAACTTCACAATTGATGGAATTAATGGTAATGGAGCTCCATTTGATAAGAAGATTGCATCTAATGCAACATTAAACGGAAAACCAATAACGTTAATCATCAATGGAGAAACTATAGAAGGTGGAGAAAATCCTGAACCACCAATCGATCCACCTGTTGATCCTGAAATTCCTACAGTAAATTTTCCTGAAAGATTACCTTTAATTGGAGCCACAGATGTAGATGCAATATATTTAAATGGAGATAATACTCAACTTTTAGGTACAGTATCAATTCCTTCTTTAAATATTCATTCTGAATATGCAGTTTATATTAATGGATTCAAATCTTTTACTACTCCAGTTGAATTTACTAGAAGATCTTCTATGGTTAATGTTTCTTTAGCTGTAGCATCTCTTTCATTATTAACAGGAAATAATACTGTACAATTAGTATTTGCTGGAACAAATAATTCAATAGTAACGTATTATCAAACTAATACTCTTACAATAAAAAAAGAATCTTCTGGAAATTCTAAGAAAACTTTAGTTGGATACTGGTCTTCTTGGGGAGGAAATGGTCCTACAGCTTACGTTGATTTAGAAGCTACTCCAATTGAATATGATACAATCGTTGTTTCATTTATTGAAGCCCCTGATCATCTAACTCCTGTTTTTGATCCTGAAGCTAGTAAGCAAGTTACAAAAGCTCAATTCAAAGAAAAAGTAGCAAGAATGAAAGCTAAAGGGCATAATGTTATCATTGCAATTGGTGGACAAAATGGAGTATTCCATATCGGTTCAGAATCTGATAAACAAATTTTTAAAAATGGTGTTATAAACATAATAGAAGAATACGGATTTAATGGATTTGACATCGACCTAGAAGGACAGAGTGCACAAAATGGTACTACATATGTTGTTGATGCAATAAAAGAAATCATCGAATACTTTAGAGCTAAAGATCCTAACTTTATATACTCTATGGCTCCTGAAGTTGCTTATTTAATAAGTACTGGATTTGGAAGTTTATATATAGATCTTATTAAAAAGACAAAACATCTTATTACAACTATACACCCTCAATATTATAATGCTCCTGGAACTGGAGTTTATCCTTTTGATGGTAGTGGAGTTGCAATCGATTGTAAAAATCAAGCTAGATTCATTCCTGAATTTACAGAAGCTCTTATAAAAGGACATGATGGTCCTGCATGGGGTGGAGAGTATGCACAGCTATTCCCTATTGGACCTATTCCTCAAGAGATTTTAGCTATAGGTTTACCTTCTGGTGTTGGAGCTGCTGGAACTGGTGCTATCAATGATATGAACGTATTTGTTGATGCTTGGAGAGAAGTACAAAGAAGAGGATATGATGTTAAAGGATTTATGACTTGGAGCATTGATTGGGATAAATATCACAACTGGCAATTTAAAAATGCTTTAGCTCCTCTTATTAAATAGTGATTTCCATGAAAAAACTTAGAATTTTATCTATTGATGGTGGTGGAGTAAAAGGAATTATTCCTGCAATTATTTGTGAATACTTAGAAACTGAAATATCAAAAAAGGTTGGAAAAAAAATATATCTTCATGAATATTTTGATTTAATAGTAGGAACAAGTACAGGAGGTATTCTTGGAGCCCTTTATGCATCACCAAACTACCATAGTGCTCAAGAAATTGTAGAACTTTATAAAAATTGTGGAGATAAAATTTTCAAAAAAAATATAATTCGAAGGGTTTCATCTTTTGGTGGAATCCTTCGTCCTAAATACTCTACAAAAGCTCTTGAAGAACTTTCTCAATCTCTCTTTGGAGATATCAATTTAAGTGATACATTAAAACCATTTATGTCAACCTCTTATGATTTAATTAGAGCTAAAGAGATTTTTTTTGATAGCTTAAATGCCAAAAGAAAGCCTTTAAAAAATTTCAAATTAAAAGATGTTGTTATCGCTACTTCATCTGCACCAGTATATTTCAATGCTAAAAAATTAATTTCATTAAATGATGATGTTTATAATTGCATTGATGGGGGAATTTTTGCAAATAATCCCGCTCTTATTGCGTATGCTGAAGCTAGAAATATCGATTTTAAAAAACATTTAAAAGAGGACAAGCCCTCTTTTCCAGGATCTGATGATATGATTCTCATATCTATTGGAACAGGTAAAAAAGATGGATATAAAAATTATGAACATCTTAAAACTAAAGGTGGAGCTAAATGGGTAGTTCCTATTATTGATATTCTTTTTTCTGCACAATCAAATACAGATGATTTTGTTTTAAGAAAAATATTTGATTCTTCAAAAAATAAATGGAACTATTACAGATTAAATCCTAGATTATATAAAGGTTCTTTAGAACTCGATAATAAATCTAGTGATAATATTGAAAATCTTTCTCATGATGCTTATGAATTCATAAAAAATAATAAAGACAAATTAGATGATATAGTTTTACAACTTATTTTAAACCATTAAAATCTACTGATAGAAATATTAGTAGATTTTTTTAGTAAAAGTTACAAAAAATAAAAAAAAACTCTTTTTACAGAGTTTAAATTTCAAATGGTGCCTAGAAAAGGATTCGAACCTTCGACCGCCCGGGTATGAACCG
>NZ_CAMQXC010000038.1 GCF_947038635.1 uncultured Cetobacterium sp.
GTATACCCTATTTTTCTTCTAAAAAACAATTTTTTTACAATAAAAAAAACAGAGAGAATTTTATCTCTCTGTTTTTTTATTTTAATAGTTAATACACTCTAACTCAAACTCTTTTTGCTTCTCTAAGCAAGATGGACAAACTTTTGGAGCCTCTGTTCCTTCGTGAACATACCCACATCTTCTACACTTCCATCTTACATCGTTATCTTTTTTAAATACATGATCTTCTCCTAAATTTTTTAATAATTTACGATATCTTTTTTCATGTAATTTCTCAACTTCTACAATAACTTTAAATGCTGCTGCAACTTGTAGAAATCCCTCTTCTGTAGCAACTTCTGCGAATCCTGGGTATAACTCTGCCCACTCTTCATACTCTCCTTCTGCTGCTTCCTCTAAATTTTCCATAGTCGTTCCAACTATCCCTGCTGGATAAGTTGCTGTTATTTCAACTGGTCCACCTTCTAAATATGAGAAAAATCTTCTTGCATGATACTGCTCATTCAGAGCTGTTTCCTCAAATAATGCAGCAATTTGCTCATAACCTTCACTTCTAGCTTTATCTGCAAACAGTGTGTATCTCTGTCTTGCTTGAGATTCTCCTGCAAAAGCTTTTAATAAATTTTGTTCAGTTTTAGTTCCTTTTATAGATTTACCCATTGGTATCCCTCCTTCGAATCTTCTCTGAAATATTGTTCAAAATTTTTTTGATTTTCCTTTTTATTTTTTTGTTTATATGTTAATATTAAAAAAATACTAATTTAAACTGGAGGATTTATGGATTTTTTATCAAGAAGATCAATTAGAAAATATACTTCACAAAATATTGAAAAAGAAAAATTAGATGAAATATTAAAGGTAGCTTTAACTGCTCCTACTGGAAGAAATTTAAAACCATTTGAGTTAATTCTAATAAAAGAAAAAAATGCGTTAAATAAGCTATCTTTATCAAAATCTATTGGATCTGCTATGTTAAAAGAAGCTAATGCAGCCATTATTGTCTTAGGTAATCCTGAAATTTCAAATACTTGGAATGAAGATGCTTCTATTGTTTCTTTTAGTATACAACTTAAAGCTTTTGAATTAGAACTTGGAAGTTGCTGGATAAATGTTAAAGATAGAAAAACAAGCGATAATACAGAATCAGAAGAGTATATTAAAAATAATTTTAATATACCTAGTCACTTAAAAATAGTTTCTATTATTTCCTTAGGTTATCCAAATGAACACAAACCTGCACATGATGATAAAGATATGGATTTTTCTAAAATTCATTTAGAGAAATATTAAAAAAAGCCAAATTAATTGGCTTTTTTTATCTATGAGATTTTTTATCTCCTGTCATTTGAATGACGTCTCCATTTTTTAAATTGTATGCTTGTCCAAACCCTTTTACAAATCTTCCATTAACTATATTTAACTTTACTAAATGAAAATCTTCCATTTTACGAACAACTTTCATTCCTTCTCCAACGTTCTCTTCAAAAGCATCTAATATTGTATTAAATTTCTCATCTCTTTCCTTAAATTCAGCTACTACATTATATCTTAATCTCTTTCTTACTAAAACAGAAGCTGCATCTTTTTCATCTTGTAAAAACATAATTTCAAATTGAGGATTATCTTTTAAATTATCAAAATGATCTCCAATTTCACTAATATAAATATATCCTTCCCCTTCAAAATCTAAGTATGGAGCATATGTCACATCAACATCTCCATTTTTAGATTTTGTTCCTAATATAACTGATTTAAAATCCCCTCTAAACTCTTCTACCTCTTTTTTTATTTGTTCTTTATCAAATTTTATTGGCATCATCATAATTGTTTTTTCTCCTTTAATTTTGTTAATCAAACTATTTAAATATATGATATATTTTTTAACAAATTTTGTCAAGAACATTTTATACCTTTGTTGTATATTTTATAAATTCCCAGCTTTGTACATATTAAAAAATACACCTTTTTTATCAATTAAACTTTGAAAATCGCCCATCTCCTTAATTCCATCTTTACCTAAAACTACAATTTTATTAAAATTTTTAAGTGTATTTAATCTATGAGCTATTGAAATTATTATTTTATCTTCAAATTTCTGTAGAATATTATCCATTATTTTTTTCTCTAAAATATTGTCCAAGGCTGAAGTTCCTTCATCTAAAAATATGATTTCTGGGTCTTTTAAAAACAATCTTGCCATTGATAGCCTTTGCTTCTGCCCTGAACTTAATTCAATTCCACCTTGACCTAGTTTTGTATTTTCTTTCTTTTCTAAACTTTCTACAAATTCTTTTAATTGAGCTAATTCTAATGCTTCTTCTATCTCTTTTTTTGTTGCATCTCTTTTTACCACTTTTATATTCTCTAATATTGTTTCATTCATTAAACTGTCTCTCTGATCGACTATCGCTATTCTATTTAACAAACTTTCTCTATCTACCTCATGGATACATAAATCATTTATAAAAATTGTATTTTCTTCAGGTAAAAATGTTCTTTTTAAAAGTGAAAATATTGTCGTTTTTCCTACTCCACTCTCTCCAACAAATGCTACTTTTTCTCCTTTTTCTATAGTTATTGATAAATTTTTTATAACTTCTTGTTTATCAAATGCAAAATTTAATCCATCTACCTTTATACTATCTATATTTTTTTCTATAATTGTATTTCCATCTTTAATATTTGGAATATTCATAACTTCTAAAAATCTACTTATTCCTGTAGCTCCTCTTTGAAATACATCTACAAGTCCCATAAGTCTTAAAAGATATACTCTAAATCTATTAGTCAACAATATAAAACTCACAATAACTCCAAAACTTATTTCGCTTTTTATATGCATATATCCACCTATAAATATAACAATAAGTTGAGTAAGTTGATTATAAAAATTAATACCTGACATTAAAGCTGATGTGTTAAATATATTATTTTTCTCTACACTTAATAACTCTTTATTTTTACTTGAAAACTTCTCTAAAGTATCTTTTTCTAGAACATTATCTTTTATAAAGAATATAGTCTTCAATGAATCGTGAATTCCTGATGTTAATTTAGAAAATCTCTCTCTTACTTCTATATAACCATATTTTAATTTCTTATTTTGAATTATTGTAAAATATATAGCTATTGGTAAAGGAATCATTGTTATTAAAGTTAACTTCAAATTAAAAGTAGCCATTAAAGCCATAGCTCCAACTATTGATAATATTGAAAATAAAAAATCTTCTAGTCCTCTGTATAAAAGAGCTGAAACATTTTCTAAATCATTTGTAACTCTTGATATAATATCTCCACTTTGATTTTTCATAAAATATGTATCTGGTTGATTTAATATTTTTTTAAATAAATCTTCTCTCATAAAAAATTTTATTCTATTTCCCATCAGCTGTCCTCTTGAACTAGAGTAAATTGATAAAAATAATCTTATAATATAAAGTATTAATAAAAAAGCTGAGAACATAAAAAATTCATTTAAGTTTTTCTTGGGAATTGAGTTATCAATTAAATTTTGAACCACTATTGGTCCATATAAATCTAGTACAGTTACAAAAAAACTGCTAACTAAAAAATAAGTTAGCAGTTTTCTTTCTTTTAAATAGTACTTGAAAATACTATTTAACATTTGACAACTCCTTATATAACTCTTCTAAAGCATCGATTACTCTAGGTGTTCCTCTTAGTATTTTGTCTGATTCAATTATCATTATATTCCCTTTTTGTCCTGCTTTTGTTTGTTTTACAACTGGATTACTATTTAAAATATAATTTTTATTTTTTATAGCCATTGAACCTACAAGTATGTCAGGATTTTCTGCTAATAAAAATTCTGGCGATAATATTGGTCTTCCACCTGGTAACCCTTTTGCTATATTTTCTATTCCTAAAGTATCGAAAATTTGACCTGGTAATGAATTTGGACTAAATACCATCATCGGAGATGTTGAAAATAAAAACCCTCCCTTTATATTTAAAGGCTTTTCTGCTATTTTCTCTTTTATCATTTTTAATTTTTGGTTATAACTATCAATTAATTTATCCGTATTCTCTTCTTTTCCAGTTATAACTCCATATATTTCTAAATTATTTAAAATTTGTTCAAAAGAATTAGCTTCATTAATTATAAAGTTTAATTTTCTCGCTTTTAAACTTTCTCCAAAACCTTCAGACATAGTATTTAGTATTACTAAATCTGGGCTATACATTAAAACTTGTTCTACCGAAGGTTTCATTATTGTTCCTGCTTTTGGCAAATCCTTTGTTTTTTCTTGTGGCCAAATTGGATTTTTTGCAGTATCCGCTATTGCTACTATATTATTTTCTCCACCAATTAAATAAAATGCCTCCACTGCTGCCGGATCTAATATTAAAACTTTTTTATACTCTTTCTTTGCTATTTTATTACCTCTTGAATCTATAATAAAATCATTTTCTATTTTTAAAGCATAAACTAGATTACTAATTAAAATAGTAAAAATTAATGTCATTACTCTTTTCATCTTTCCTCCTAAACTAATGGAATAATATACGGTATTCCACTCTCATCTTTTATAACTTTAGCCTTTAAATTATAAACTTTTTGTAAATTTTCTTCTGTCAAAACTTCAGATGGTGTTCCTTGATATTTTATCTCTCCATCTTTCATCATAATAAGTTCATCACAAAACATAGCAGCTAAATTTAAATCGTGTAATACTGCTACTCCTGTTAAAGATTTTTCAGCCACTAAGGTTTTTACTTTATTTAATAATTCAACTGCATGATTTAAATCTAAAGCTGAAGTTGGTTCATCTAATAATAAAATTTCTGGATCTTGAGTTAAAGCTCTTGCTAATAAAACTCTTTGAAATTCTCCTCCAGAAAGACTAATTGCTACTCTTTCAGAAAATTTTTCTAATCCTAAAAACTTCAAATTATCCTCAACTTTTCTTCTATCTTCATATGAATATCCTGCCCAACTAGATTTTAAATGAGGTAGTCTCCCCATTAAAACAAAATCCTTTACTGACATGTTTGTCATTAAGTTTGATTTTTGTGGAACTAAGGAAACCAATCTTGCTTTCTCTTTTTTAGAAAGTTCCTTTGTTTCCTTTCCATTAAATTCAATATCCCCTTCACTTGGATTTAAATAACCTAATATATTCTTTAAAAATGTTGACTTACCACAACCATTTGGTCCTAATATCCCCGTCATTTTTCCTTTAGTAATATTAACTTTTAATTTTTTTAAAATCTCCCTCTCTCCATAAGAAAATGAAAGGTTATTCACTCTTACTCCCATTAATTTCCTCCCTTAGCTTTAAATGCTAAATATAAGAAGAAGGGAGCTCCAAAGAATGCTGTGACAACTCCAATTGGAATCTCAACAGGAGCTAAAAACAGTCTACCTATTGTGTCACAAATTAATAGGAAAAATCCACCCGCTAAGGCAGCATTAGGAATTAACCTAGAGTTAGATGGTCCTACTAACATTCTTATTGAATGAGGTATAATTAATCCTACAAAACCAATCATTCCTGAAAACGCAACTGAAAACGCTACAACTAATGCTGATACTGTTAATACTTTTGCTTTCAGTGTATGCACATCAACTCCTAAAGAATTAGCTTCTTCATCCCCTGACAATAGTGCATCCAATTGATTTCTTTGTAAGTAGAAAAATATTAAAGAAAAAATCAGTGGAACTATAAGTAATAACACTTTTGTCCAAGTTGCTCCTCCTAAATAACCCATTAACCACATAGTTATCTTAAAAGATTCCTCTCCTATTAAATACATAGCAAAAGATGTAAAAGCTCCTATAAAAGCAGATACAGCTATTCCTACTATTAAAAGAGTTGTTATGTCAACCTTACCACTTCTATTTGATAGTTTAAATATAATGAATGTGCTTATCAAACATGATAAAAATGCCAATACCCCATAAAAAATATCTGGTAACTGAAACACATACGCTATAACAGCTCCAAATGTAGCACTTGCTGCAATTCCTATTATATAAGGATCAGCTAGTGGATTTTGGAATACTGCTTGAACCACTACTCCACTTGATGAAAGCATCATTCCTATTAATAATGCCATTACTATTCTTGGTAATCTTATATCATAAATTATTGTTTTTATATAATCTGGTGCTGTACTTATGGAAAATAGTTGTTCCAATGGTACAGAAACACTTCCTAAACCAATAGAAAGTGTTCCTGTTAGTATTATTCCCAGAATTAATATTAACGATATATGTTTTTTCATATTAATTCTCCTATTTTTTAGAAATTGTATTTAAATCCTGCGTAAAGACTTCTCTCTGCAGCTGGGTTATACTCTTTGCCATCTGAGCTTATAGAGTTATAATACTTCTCATTAAATATGTTATTAATTCCTGTATAAACTCTTAAATTTTCAACAGGTCTATAATTTAATGTTAAATTTGTCACAATATTTTCATTCTGCTTACCCTCTGTATTTTCATTATTCAAATAATAACCTGATGAATATACTGTATCCCAGATAACATTAACTTTTGAAGTTACTTCATAATCTAATGCAATGTTAAACCTATTTGTAGGAACGTCTGCTATCTCATTTCCCTCAATAGATTTATCTTGATCTTTCAATATTTTTGTTTTAACTAAAGCATATCCCTCTCTTACTGTTAACTTTCCGAAATATTGCTCAGCATTTAACTCTAAACCATATCTTCTTGTTTTTCCAATATTATAGTTTCTAAAGTTCATTCCACTATAATTTTCTGTTGCTATTTCATCATTTGTTTCAGTTAAATATACTGCTCCACTTATGAAACTTCCAAATACATAATCTTTAAAACCTGTCTCATATGTTATATATGTTTCTGAATCTAAATCATTATTGATATACGCCCCATCTATTTTATCTACTAACTGTGAAGGTGTTGGAGAAGTAAATCCTTTTTCTCCTTTCACATAGATATTTCCTGTCTCTGAATAAAGATAGTTTCCTACTAATTCATAAGCCATATTTTCCATAGTCGTTTTTCTGTTTATATTTGTATTCGCTGTTGTTGCACCACTTGATAAAGAGTTTTTTATGTATGATCTATCAGTTTTATAATCTGCATACTCATATCTTACCCCTTGAGTAAACTCAAATTTACCAACTGCATTCCTATTTAAAATAAATACACTATGAGTATCTTTAGTTAAATCATTTTTATATTTTTCTGAACTAAACATATCCATCTGACTATCTCTTTTTAGATTGTTATTTATATAGTCATAACCTAGAATTAAGCTACTTGCTTCTCCATAACTAACTTTTAATTTCGGCTTAAATCCAATTTTTTCATCTGTATAATCCATATAATTTTTAACACTATAACTCATTTTTTCATAATTATTTTCATTATATATATCTGTTTTCTGATAGAATCCAACTAAATCTAAAGTTACTTTTTCATTAAATTTGTACTCATATTTTCCTGTAAATTCATCTTTCTTAGTATTATTAACAATTAACTCGTCATATTTACCAACAAGACCATTACTTTTTGGATTTGATAACATATCTTTTGTAAGAGCTCTTGGTGATGTTGCATCATCTTTATATCTTGAATATTTAAAAGTAAAATTTTGATTATCATCAATTTTATATTTTAAACTTCCTTCAAAATATTCTGAATCTGATTCATCTCCATCTCTAAATCCTTTGTAATCATTCTTATTATAATTGATATTTATACCTAAATCTCCAACTGTCGTTCCATAAGAAACTTCACCCTTTTTCCCACCAAAAGTATTTAACTCTCCTGAAACAGAACCTCCCGTATAACCTGCTCCTGATTTTGTTACAATATTTATTATTCCACCTCTTGTTCCACTTCCATAAAGAATAGCTCCTCCGCCTGGAATAACCTCAATTTTCTCTATATTTTCAACTGGAACTGTATTAATCGGTGTTTTTGCATGAGATGTATCCAATAAATTTACACCTACACCATCTATTAAGACCTGTACATTTGCTGTTGCTTTACTACCTTGGCCTCTCATATCAATTATTGGATCTTTTGGATCTCCTATTAGATTTACACTTGGTACATCTTTTAATGCTTCTGATACAGATTGATAGTTTTTTTCCTCTATATCTTTAGCTGTAATAACTGTTACTGTATTTGTTACATTTCTTTGTGCTGTTTCAAACCCCGTTGTTGAAATTACACTTTCATTTAATTTAACCCCTTTATTAGCTTCTTCATAGAAAAAATCATCATTTGAATAACTTAAAGCTGTTACTATTAAACTTAATATTGCTATTCTTTTGTTCATAATTTTAATCCCTCTCCATTACTTTTTTATTAATCCTAAAGTTTTTTCAACAACTGTTGTTAAAATCTCTCTAGATATATTGTTACCCCAAAATAAGCCATCTTCAGTTAGTTTATAGTATTCTTTATCTTCTAACATAAAATTATTCTCTTTTAACTTAAATAACAACTCTTCAAAAACCATCATCTCTTCAGGTGTTAATATATCTTTTACTATATTTTTATCTATTTGTGGAAATTGAAATAACCCACTAAATTTATCCAATCTTTGTTGATAATCACTTTTTTCAACAAACATTGACATCTCTTTCTTCATTCTAAAAATAGATATATTATCAACATTCCCTCCAGCTCCAACTCCAATTGGAAAAGTGTCTCCTCCAAAGTTTCTAGTTTTTATATATTTATATTTATCTCTTCCTTTTTTTGCTATCTTCGTTAACTCTAATACGTAATAATCACTATCTTTAGTTAATTCTTTTATAAATGCATCATGTAACTCTCTCTCTTTTTTTAAATCCTCTTGAATTTTAACTTTTTCATCTTTTATATCATGAGATAATGTTGACCCTTCATGAACCATTAATGAATAAAAGCTTGAACTTCCTAAATCTAACTTTTTTATAATCTTAGCATCCTCTATAGCATCCTCTATTTTTTGTGTTGGATAGTTATAAATAATATCTATACAAACTTCTCCATTAAATTTTTCTTTTAATTGAATTAATCTTTCTATTGTTTCATTTTTCGAGTATGTTCTGTTGTAAAATTTTCTTCCTTCATCTGAGAAACTTTGAATACCTACAGATAATCTATTAACTCCATATTTATTCATTAACTCTATTTTTTCATCATTTAAATTATGTAATGTTGTTTCTAAAGTAAATTCATATTCTGCAGAAAATTTTATATTTCTATTAACACTTTGAAGTATTTTTTCCAATTGATTATTTTTATAAACTGTTGGAGTTCCTCCACCAAAATATATCACATCTATACTTTTTTCCTTAAAATATCTGTAATCCCCATATTTATCAAATTCACTAACAATATAATCTGCATAAGAGTCTAAACTTCCACTTAATTGCTCTCTATTTAAATTACAAAACGAACAAATTTTATCACAATATGGTGTATGAACATATATAGCTCTTGGAACATCTTTAGGTTCCTCTTTTAATATGTTTAAAAATTCTTCCTCCGTAACTCTTTTTTGAGGATAATACTTTCCTATTAATCCACTAGAATTATGATGACTCTTATATCTTGTTTCAAAATACATTATTTAATCACTTCCCTTTAGTCTCTATATCTATTGCTTGTGCTCCAGCCAACTTTATATCTGACATTATATCTACCACATCTCCATAGTCGATTCCTCTATCAGCTAATATTGCTACTCTTTTATTTTCCATTAGTATAATTGTATTTTTTATTTTTTCTTGCAATTCATCTTTTTTTATATCTACTATGGAACTCTCTTTTTGTTTATCTATTTTTATTTTTAGCTCTCCATTACTTGCAACTAAAATTGAAATTTTATCAATAGCTTCTGTTATTTCAGAAACCTCTGATTTAGGTAAATCTATTTTCATACCCTTCATATCATCAAATGTTGTAGCAACCATAAAAAATATCAGAAGTAAAAACACTACATCTATCAATGGAGTTAAATCTGGTGTTAATTGTTTTCTTTGATAATTCATAAACCCTTTTGATTTAAACATATTCTATACCTACATCTTTCTTAAAATATTTATAAATTCAACTACATTTTTTTCCATATCAACCAATGCTTTTTCAATCTTTTTTTGATAGAAATTATAGAATATTAAAGCAGGTATTGCTACAATTAAACCTGATGCTGTTGTGATTAGCGCTTGAGAAATTCCAAAAGCTAGAACTGTTGGATCTCCCGCTCCATGCTTTGACATAACTGTAAATGCTCCAATCATTCCAGTTACGGTTCCTAATAACCCTGCTAATGGAGTTACATTAGCTGCTAAAGCTAGAATCCACATATTTTTTTCTAATTTTGGCATCTCTCTTAAAGCACATTCTCTTGCTTTCTCTTCTAAATAATCATAAGTACAACAATTCATCTTTTCACCATTATATTCTATTAAAATTGTTTTCATTACTTTTGCAGATGTATTTTTAAAGCAATCGCATGCTTTTATAGCTCTTTCTCTTTCATTATTTTTGATAAATTTCTCCAAATGATTTATTAAAAGTTCTCCGTTATCTTTCTCATTTTTAAAGAAGTAGTATCCTCTTTCTAATATCACACTAAGACCTGCTACTGATAAAAATATTATTACAGCCATTAATGGTCCTCCTGCCTTAATTATATCTATCATATATTCCCTCCTAAAATTAAATATTTTGACATTCAAAGTTATTATAATGATTTTGTACTAAATAGTCAATATATTTTTCTAACAAAGTATTTTTTTATAAATAATTTGATAATTAAAATATTTTTTGTTATAATCATTGTGGATTTACTACTTATTTTTTGGAGGAATTATGAAGTTTTTTATTTTTTCAATAGTTTTACATATATTTATTTTTATTTTTGGTTTTTCTTTAGATTCAAATAAAAGTTTTGAAATTAATAATATTGGAAATGATTTTAGCGCTCCATCTATCTCTGTTAATTTCAATTCTATGCAAATAACTCCACAACCTCAACCAACTGAATCATCAGACGAAATTTTAAAAGAGGTTTTAGAAGAAAAGTTAGAAGAAAAAATAGATAAACCTAAAATTGAGGAGAAAAAAAGAGAAGTTATAAAAAAAGAGAATAAAAAAGATTCTAAACCTAAAAAAGTTTTAGAAAAAAAGAAAAATGAATCTGCTAAAAAATCTAAACAATCAGAAAATATAAATACACCTACAAACACTAATACTGATTTAATTGAGCTTTCACAAGGAGTATTTGCTGCTAAAAATCAAGGGGTCCAAGGACTTAAATATTCTTTTATTTCTCAACCTGATCCAGAGTATCCTTTAGCTGCCAAAAGAGTATCATACACTAAAGAAGTTTCTATTAAAGTTAGATTTCTTGTGGGATTAAATGGCGAAATTGAAGATATTAAATTTTATAATAATAAAGATAGTTTAGGTTTCCAAAAAGAAGTCGAAAAAACTTTAAACAAGTGGAAATTGACTCCTGTAACTTTAAATAACAAACCAATAAAACTATACTTTTATAAAGAATTTAAATTTAATCAAAAATAATGGGAGGATTTTAATTTTATGAAAATACTTATTACGTATTCGTCAAAGACTGGAAATACAGAAAAAATAGCTCAAGCTATTCATAGAGGTATTCCAACTGCTAACCTTTTACCAATCTCTGAAATTGTAAATTTAGACTATGATTTAATTTTTGTGGGAGGTTGGATTGACAGAGCCACTTTCGATCAAACATCATTGACTTTAGCTAAACAAATTTTTGATAAAAATGTTGCATATTTCTTTACTTTAGGTGCTTATCCACACTCTGAACATGCTAAAGATTGTGTTAACAACATTGAAACTCTATTAAAAAATAATAATAACAATATTTTAGGTGGATACTTTTGTCAAGGAGCCATTGATCCAAAGTTAATCTCTTGGCTATCAACACTTCCATCTGATCACAAAATGTCTCCTAACGAAGAAAGAAGGCAAAGATGGGAAGATGCTAAATCACATCCAGACCAATTGGATTTAGATAAAGCTACTGAATTTAGTTTAGATATTATTTCTAAGCACAAATAAAATAAAAAATAGGGAAAAGTTATAGTAGCTTTTCCCTATTTTTATTTTTATAAACTCTTAAAACTTTCTAAACACTCTTCAATTAACTCTTTCTTTTCATTTCTTGGAACATACACTGCAAATATCTCCTTTTCATCCTCTCCAAAGAATTTTATAGAATAGCTCTCTCTTCCAAACATTATATCTTTTACTAAAAAAATCTCTTTTATTTTTCCCACACTTAAATGTCCGCCTATTGTCGAATTTTTATCATGAAAATTCAAGAATCCATGAGCATAAAATCCTTTTGGAAACTTATCTTGTATTTCTAATACAAAACTTGGAGTAACAACTAGTAAAAATACCTTTTCCCAACCTCTTAATATATCAAATAACCCATCAATTTTTTCTATATCATATTTTTTTACAGTTGATGCTTCTCTTAAGACTTCAATCATTGGAATATCCAATTCTTTAGCTATTTTATTTAAAGAAGCCTTTTCATCATTTGCCAGTATCTCGTTTATTTTATTTTTCATAAATTCCTCCTACACTATATTATGTAAGAGAAATATATTATATTTTAAAAACTTTGTCAATCAAATATTTTTAAAATATTCAATTATTTTTGAATTTTCATTAAATTTAACTTCGTCTATCACATAATTTTCTCCAAAATTTTCCATATCCTCATATAATTTCTTAAATGTTATTATCTCTACACTCATTGTTAGTTTATAATTTTTTTCATCTGTCGTTTCACATTCAATCGTTGAAATATAGCCCATTTTTTTTAACATATCTAAAATTCCTCTAGTTAACTCTGTTGGTATTTTTAAGCTTTCAGATATTTCTATAGCAGATATTGGTTTATTATTTTTTAAATAATTTTCCATTAATGTTAGTAATACTTTTTGAGTAACCCTATACTTTGAAATAAAATTTATCTTTTTTATTATTCCAATTTTTCCTAGACTATCTCTATTTTGTAAAATATATGAAAAGTGTGCTCCTATTAAAATTAAAAACCATACAATTTTTAACCATATTAAAGAAAGCAGTAAAACTGAAAAACTTCCATAAATTTTATTATATGTTGTTATTATTATCTGTAATCTTACTAATAGCATATTACTTTGATTTAATAAAAATGAAATTATAAAACTACTCCAAAGAGTTGGAACTAAATTTACTTTTGTATTTGGAAGAACAGTATAAAAAAATACAAAAAATATCCACAACGCTAAATATGGCGCTATTAATTGTATTATATGTTTACTGTAAAATATATCAGTTTTTAAATTAGTTAATATATTGGCTCCAATCACACTTACTGGTAACATTAAAAAAACAATAAAATAATCAGTCACTTTCCTAAAAACACCCCTTGTTTTTCTAATTCCCCATATACTATTTAATGCTTTTTCAATCACAGAAAACATCGATATGATAACCCAACCTAAAGATAAAAAACCTACTCCAGCAATAATCCCACTTCTAGTATTTTGGAGCAAATTCTGAGTTGTTTCTAGTATAAGATTTACAGTCTCCTCATTTAACGGAGAACTTTCTGTTAATTGCTTAAGATAATAATTATCTATTCCAAACCATCTTCCAATACTAAACGCTATCGCTAAAACAGGTATAAAAGATAATGTTGTAAAATAACATAAGGTATTTGCCCATAAATTTGAATTTGATCTTTTATAATTTTCTAAAGCTCCTTTCATCTGACTATAAAAATGAGTCAGTTGTAGCTCACTTATATAATCTTTTATTTTATTTATAAATTTTAAAATCATCTCATCCCTCCCAATATGTTCTTTTCTAATTTTATCATATTTCCTTTATTAAAAAAATTAAAAGAACCTCTTTTAGGAAGGTTCTTTTAATACGGGGGGATTATTTATTTTTATAACACTTTTTTCTTTATTATATCTTTTAGACATATATCTTTAAAAAAAAGTTTTATTTTTTTATTTTTTTATTTTTTATATAGCTTCATCAATATCTTTTGGAATTCCAAAGAAATACGTTATTATAAATCCTGCTATATAAGATATTCCTAATCCAATTATATAGTATAAAATTTTTCCTGGAACAACTAATGGAATAGCTGTTATCCCTGCTGGTCCAAAAGCTATTGTTTGAACTTTTGTGGCTGCTAAAAATGCTCCACCTATTCCACCCGCTATCGAAGCTGTTATGAATGGTTTTCCTAACGGAAGTGTTACCCCATAAAGCATTGGTTCTCCTATTCCTAATATTGCAACTGGCATTGCAGACCTTATTATATCTCTTAATTTTTTATTATTTTTTGCTTTTATATAAATTGCTGCTGCTCCACCAATTTGTCCTCCACCTGCCATACAAAGTATAGGGAATAATGAAATACTTCCAAATTGTGTTAATTGAACCATATAAAATGGTATTAGTCCATGATGTAATCCAACCATTAATAGAGGTAAAAATGATGCTGCTAATATAAACCCACCTATTATTGCCATCGGCCCTTCACTCATTATAAAAAATGAAAAAACCTTTATAATTCCATCTGAAACTACTCCTGCAAAAGGCATTATTGCAAATATTGTTAATGTTCCCACTATCAATAACGAAATCATAGGAGTTAAAATTGTATCTAAAAAATCTGGTATAATTTTTCTAAGCTGCTTTTCGACCCAAGCTAAAATTGCAACACCTATTATAACACCTATTATTCCACCTTTACCTGGAATCAATATACTATTTAATGGTACTTCTGCATTATACAATCCCAATGCTTTTGAAAATATATTTATATTACCACTTATTGTTATTGCTCCAATAACTCCACCTAACGCAGGTGTTGCTCCAAACTCATTAGCTGAATTTATACCTACAAATATTGCAAAATATGCAAATAGACCACTACCTAAAGTTTGAAAAAATGTTATCCACATAGGCATATCTTTTATTCCCTCTGCTGTGTATACATTCTGAAAATACCCTGCTATTCCATTTAAAAGACCTGCCCCTATTATCGCTGGAATCAATGGAATAAATATATTTGCTAATCTTCTCAATACTGAAGAGAATTTACTTTGCTTTGACTTTACACTCTCTTTTGTTTTTTTCCATTCATCATCATTAGTTGATATTTCTCCACAAAGTTTTTTCATTTCATCTGCTATTTTTTTACTCTTTCCTGGTCCTACAACTACTTGAATCGTATCATCTTTTATTACTTTTATAACCCCTGGAATTTCATCTAAGTTTTTAAAATCTACTTTATCATTATTCTTAACAGAAACTCTTACTCTTGTCATACAATTGTTTATGACTGCTATATTATCTTTTGATCCCAATTTTTCAATTATCTCTCTTGCTATTGATTGATTATCCATTTAACTCTCCCCTTGATATTATTTTACTGCATCTCTTATAAAACCTTTAGATTCATTTAACCTTTCTAATGCTTCTTCTTTACCACATTTTAATAAAACCATTATGATTGCTACTTTTACTTGATTATTAGCTTTTTCTAATGTTTCTTGAGCAACTTCATAACTACACCCCGTTATTTGCATCACATTATTTTTTGCTCTCTCCTGCAACTTTATATTAGTAATTTTTAAGTCCACCATTAAATTTTCATAAACTTTTCCTATTCCTGTCATTGAAGCAGTACTAATCATATTTAAAATTAATTTTTGAGCTGTTCCTGCTTTCATTCTTGTAGATCCAGTCAATACTTCAGGTCCCACTTCTACCTCTATTGCCACATCTGCTACCTCTCCTATTTTACTTCTCTTATTACATGCAATTGCTATTGTTTTACAACCTAACTTTTTTGCATATTCAATCCCACCTATTGCATATGGTGTTCTTCCTGATGCAGCTATTCCACAAACTATATCATTTGATTTTAACTCTATTCCATTTAACTCCTCTATAGCTAATTCTTTTGAATCTTCTGCTCCCTCTTGTGCTTCTACAAAAGCTTTTTCTCCTCCTGCTATCAATCCCATTACTTTTGTCTTATCTACTCCAAACGTTGGAGGACATTCTACAGCATCTAAAACCCCTAATCTTCCACTTGTTCCAGCTCCCATATATATCAACCTTCCACCGTTATTAAAAGCTTCTATAATTAATTTTACAGCCTTCTCAATTTCTGGAATAACCTCTTGAATACTTTCTGGAACTTTTTTATCCTCATCATTTATAAGCGTTAGAACCTCTTTTATACTCATGCTATCCATATTCATGCTCTTTAAATTTCTTGTTTCTGTTGTTTTTCCTTCTAATATTTTTTCCATTTATTTTTCCACCCATCCCACTATTTCTTTACTTTTTTCTATATATTTTTTTACTTTTCTGTAATCTTTTTGCATTAATCTTAAAAAAATACTATCTAATATTATCATTTGTGCCATCCTAGATGAAATAGCTGAACTTCTTAATACACTTTCTTTAGAAACAACTCCAATATTATAATCACTTAAAGAAGAAAGACTATTTTTACCAATTGATGTTATTGATATAACACAAACTTTCATATCTTTGGCAATTTTTGCAACATCTAAAACTTCTTGAGTTTCTCCTCTATGAGAAATTGCTATAACTAAATCTTTTTCATTCATTGTTGAAAGTTTCATAAGTTGCATCTGTTTACTATCATAGTGAACAGTATCTATTTTTATTTTCATTAATTTTAACTCTAAATCTCTAGCTACAATAGACGACATTCCAGCTCCTATTATCAAAATACGACCACTTTCTCTGATTTTTTCTATAATAGTTTCAAAATTTTTATAATCAATTACTCCTACAGTGCTATTCAAAGCTTCTATAGTTTCTGCTAATGTTTTTTTTG
>NZ_CAMQXC010000039.1 GCF_947038635.1 uncultured Cetobacterium sp.
CTTTTTCTTTATACTTATTAAATCCAATTGCTCCTGGATCTTTTCCACCATGTCCTGCATCAATAGCTACAGTAAACTCTTTCTTAGAAGAATTAGTAGCTTTTAGATCAATAACAATTCTATGTGGATTAGATAAAGAGTAAACTCTATGTCCTGATCCCTTTTTTAATTTTATAAAAAATCCAACATTTGAACCATAGTCAATCATATCTATTTTTTCAATATTTTTACCAGAAAGACTTGAACTATTTAGTTTTGTTCCCATCTTAACTTTTTCAATTTCAAGAAAAATTAATCGATTATATTCATCATAACTAGAATTATATTTAGGTTTAACAGTACCGGAAATATCAAAGACTAATTGTGGAGGATTATTATTAAGCCTAACTCTTTTTATTGTACTATTAGCAAATACAGTTAATGAAAACAAACAAAAAATAAAAAATATAAGGTATTTTTTCATAAATTTCTCCATTGATTTAGAATAATAAAATAGGATGGAAAAGTATACCAATTCCATCCTTTTGTAAATATTTTTATTTTAAAACTCTTGAAATAGAATTCTTAAGCACTTGGATGTTAACACCTTTATCAACTCTAATAGTTAAGAACTCAGGGCCGATACTAGATATAGTACCTTTGATACCACCGTTAGTAACAACTTCAGCTCCCTCTTTTAACGAGTCTAACATTTCTTGATGTTTCTTTTGCTTCTTTTTGTTTGGTAAAATAAGTAGAAAATAGAATACAGCCGCCCAAATAGCAAAAGTAAGTATCATTCCACCATATTTAGCAAATAATTCGTTCATCTTATAGCCCCCTTAGATAATATAATTTTTCTAAGACAAGTATACCACAAGGTGGTATACTTTTCAATAATTTTTAAGCGAAGAAATCTTTTAGTTTATCAAAGAAGTTTTTATTATCTTTATGATTCTTATCTTTTAGACTTTCATCAAATTTCTTTAAAAGCTCTTGTTGATCAGCGTTTAAATTAACAGGAACTTCAATTTTAATTCTAACAATTTGATCTCCAGTATAAGGGCTTCTAGGATTTTTGATTCCTTCTCCTTTTAACCTGAACATTTTGTCATTTTGAGTTCCAGCAGGAATCTTAATTGTTTTCTTACCGTTTAATGTTGGAATTTCAATATCTCCTCCAAGAGCTGCTTGAGCAAAGGTAATTGGTACATTGCAAATTATATCTTCACCATTTCTTTCGAAGAATGGATGGTGTTTAACAGAGATATAAACATATAAGTCTCCATTAGGTCCACCTTCTGTACTCGCATTACCCATTCCAGAAAGTCTAAGTTTTTGCCCATCATCAATACCAGCAGGAATCTTAATTGTTTTTTCAACAGTTTCTGTATCAATTCCAGTACCATGACATTTTTTACATTTTTTTTCAGGAACTTCACCTTTACCGTGACAAGCATCACATTCTTGTGTTGTTTGGAAATTTCCAAAAACAGTTCTTTGAGTAACATTTATAGTTCCAGTACCATTACATTTAGAACATTTACTCATTTTAGAACCCTCTTGAGCTCCAGTCCCGTGACAAGTTCCACAAGTTCCAGTTCTTTTATATTTTAATGTTTTTTCTACACCTTTTGCTGCTTCTTCTAAAGTTAGTTCAAGATTATATCTTAAATCTTCACCAGGTTCTGGACCTCTTTGACGAGAACCGCCGAATCCACCAAAACCACCGAATCCACCACTTCCACCAAAAAATGATCCAAAAATATCTCCTAAATCTTCAAATCCGCCGCCGAATCCACCACCGAATCCACCAGCACCAGCACCGCCACCATTTTCAAAAGCAGCGTGACCAAATCTATCATATTGAGCTCTTTTATTTTCATCTGAAAGAACTTGGTATGCTTCGTTAACCTCTTTAAATTTGTCCTCAGCCTCTTTTTTTTCAGTATCACTAGCACCACTAAATTTATCTGGGTGATACTTCATAGCAGCTTTTCTATATGCTTTTTTTATTTCAGTATCAGATGCCCCCTTAGCAACCCCTAAAACTTCATAAAAGTCTCTTTTAGCCATTTACAAAAATCCTCCATTTCTTAAAATAAGGGATAGAGTCATCTCTATCCCTTAAGTAAAGTATATATTAATTACTAATATTAGTCAACTATCTCAGCGTCAGCAACATCATCAGTTCCGTTGTTTTCTGGAGCAGCTCCACCTTGTTGTTTAGCTTGAGCGTCTTTGTAGATTTCTTCAGCTAATTTGTGAGCAGCTTGAGATAATTTTTCAATTGCAGCATCTATAGCCTCTTTATCTTCTCCATCTTTTACTGACTTAAGTTCTTCGATAGCAGCTTCAATAGCTTTCTTCTCGTCCTCAGTAACTTTTTCAGCATAATCTTTTACAGATTTTTCAGTAGAAGCAATTAACATATCAGCTTTATTTCTTGTTTCAACTAATTCTTTGAATTTTTTATCTTCAGCTTCATTAGCTTCAGCATCTTTTTTCATTCTTTCAATTTCATCAGATGAAAGATTAGTTGAACCAGAGATAGTTACAGTACTTTCTTTTCCAGTTCCTAAATCTTTTGCAGAAACATGAACGATTCCGTTAGCATCAATATCAAATGTAACTTCGATTTGAGGTACTCCTCTTGGAGCAGCAGGAATTCCTTCTAAGTTGAATTCTCCTAATTTGTGGTTATCAGCAGCTTTTGCTCTTTCACCTTGTAATACATTTATTGTAACAGCTGGTTGGTTATCAACAGCAGTTGAGAATACTTGTGATTTCTTAACAGGAATTGTAGTATTTCTTTCGATAATTTTTGTAAATACTCCACCTAAAGTTTCAATTCCTAAAGATAATGGAGTAACATCAAGAAGTAATACATCTTTAACATCTCCCATTAATACTCCACCTTGAATAGCAGCTCCTTCAGCAACAACCTCATCTGGGTTTATACCTTTGTTAGGTTTTTTACCAAAGTAAGATTCAACCCACTCTTGAACAGCAGGAATTCTTGTAGAACCTCCAACTAATAAGATTTCATCGATATCTGAAGGATTTAATCCAGCAGCTTTTAATGCATCTTTTGTAGGTACTTGAGTAGCCTCAACTAAATCTCTAGTTAAATCATTGAACTTAGCTCTAGTTAATTTGATATCTAAGTGTTTTGGTCCAGTTGCATCCATTGTTATAAATGGTAGAGAAATATGAGCTTCCATTAATGTAGATAACTCTTTTTTAGCTTTTTCTGCAGCATCTTTAAGTCTTTGGTATGCCATTTTATCATTAGCTAAATCTATTCCACTTTCTTTTTTAAACTCTTCAACTAAATATTTGATAACAGCATCATCAAAGTTATCTCCACCTAAGTGGTTGTTTCCTGAAGTTGATATAACTTCAATAACTCCGTCAGCAATCTCAAGGATAGAAACGTCGAATGTTCCTCCACCAAGGTCAAATACTAAAACTTTCTCTTCTTTTCCAGCTTTTTCAAGTCCGTAAGCTAGTGCAGCAGCAGTAGGCTCATTTATAATTCTTTTAACATCTAATCCAGCTATAACACCAGCATCTTTTGTAGCTTGTCTTTGAGCATCTGTAAAATAAGCAGGAACAGTAATAACTGCTTCAGTAACTTTCTCTCCTAAATAAGCTTCAGCATCAGATTTTAATTTTTTTAATATCATAGCTGAAATCTCTTGTGGTGTATATTGCTTTCCGTGAATATCAACTTTATAATCGCTTCCCATATGTGTTTTGATTGAAAGAATAGTTGATGTAGGATTTGTGATAGCTTGTCTTTTAGCAATCTCTCCAACAATAATTTCACCATTATCTTTGATGCTTACAACAGATGGAGTTGTTCTTGCTCCTTCAGCGTTAGGGATTACAGTAGTTGATCCCCCTTCCATTATTGCAACACATGAGTTAGTAGTTCCTAAGTCAATTCCTATAATTTTTGCCATTTAAAAAACCTCCTAATATATCTGAATTTTTTAATTTTATTTTTTACAAACTTTAACCATTGAGGGTCTAATAACTTTCCCCTTCATTTTATAACCTTTTTGAAACTCTGCTATAATTTCATCATTAGCATAATCTGCTGAATCTTCAACAGAAACAGCCATATGTAAATGAGGATCAAATGTAGCTTTTTCAGTTTCTATAGCTTCAACACCTTCACTAGCAACAGTACTTTTCATTTGAGAAAGTGTTAACTCAACACCTTTTACAAGAGAATCAAAATCTTTTGTTTCAGAAGAAGCAGCGATAGCTCTTTCAAGATTATCAATTATATCTAAAACTTTTACTACTACTTTTTCAGAAGCAAAAGCTTTTAAATCATCAAATTCCTTCTCTTTTCTTTTTGTAAAGTTTTGGAAATCAGCTTGTTTTCTTAAGTAAGAGTTTTTCCAATCTTCAACTTCACCTTTTAACTTTTTAATTTCGTCTTCTTGAGATATAGTCTCTATATTTTCATTTTTATTTTCTGTGTCATTAGTTGTTTCTTCGATTATTTCTTCTTTTATTTCTTTATCTGCCATCACTATCTCCTTCATTACTTATTTCTTTTATAACTTTGTTAACCTCTTTTGTAACATGTTGTATAAGACCCATTGTTTTTGAATAAGACATTCTTTTAGGTCCCATTACACCAATTATACCTGGAGAGTTATCCATATTATAAACGGAATATACAAAGCTATAATCTTCTAATCCTTTTACAGCGAGTTCTTCGCCAAAGATAACATTAACTTCACCCTCTTTAAAAGGTCTAGATTTAATTGCCTCTTCGAAAAGTTCTTTTATTTTTTCTCTTTTAGAAAAAATATCTAAAACATCACTAATTTCATTAACTTGTTTATCTCTAAAGATTTCAGAGGAGTTTTCTAAAAAGAGTTTTCCTTCAACTTCACTATAAACAAAATCAATAATTTTTTCGATTTCGTGAGACTCAACAGAACTATTTCTTATTTCATTATTAATTCGTTGTGATAACTTTAAGAGCTCACTTTGGCTACACACCTCTTCGAAGAAAATCTTTTTAGTTCGAACACTTTTATTTTCCATAACTATAACAGCCATAGCCATATAGTCATCAATATGAACTAGTTCAACTTTTTTTATTTTTTCTTTCTTATGTGTAGGTTCAATAACAATTCCAACATAGTTAGTTAATTTAGATAAAAGCATTGAAGTTTTTTTCAAAACAGAATCCAATTCTCTCATTTTAATATCATAAACAGAATTTATTCGAGCTTGTTCTTCTCTTGAAAGCTTTTCAATTTTTAGAAGTTCTTCTAAGTAAAATTTATAGCCTTTATCTGTGGGTATTCTTCCGGAAGAAGTATGAGTTTTTGAGATAAATCCCATATCCTCTAAATCAGACATTACATTTCTTATCGTTGCAGAGGATAGATCTATATTATATTTTTTAACAAGAGTTCTAGAGCCGATTGTTTCTCCAGAAAGAAGATAAAAATCAATAATGGCACTAAGAACGAGCTTTTCTCTATCGCTGACAACCATAAAATCACCCTTTTTTAACTTTTTATTAGCACTCAACTTGATGGAGTGCTAATCTTGCAATTAATATAATACAAAAAAAAAAAAATGTCAATACTTTTTTTGAAAAAAATTAATTTTTTTTTTAAAGTAATTATAATTAAATAATAGTTTAAAAATGAATAGAAATACGGTATAATTTTTATATCAATTAATGGTCAAGGGGTGAGTAAAATGGGAGTTATTGTAGGTAAAAGTATTTTCCCAGGAATAGTTATAGGTCAACCCTATATAGAAAGAAAGAAAAAGATAGATATTGAAAATTACAAAATTTCTTCTGGAAAAGTTGAAGAGGAAATAGAGCGATTTTTAGAAAGTGTACAAAAAGCTAAAAATGATATAAAGCAAATTAAAAGTAATTTAGAGGGTAAGATAAACAAGGAAGACTTACAAATTTTAACTGTACATATAATGATGTTAGATGATCCTCAATTTATAAGTGATATAAAAAAGGGAATAAAAAAAGAAGAAAATAATGCAGAAGCAGTTGTAAAGAAGGTTTCAAATAAATATATAGAGATGTTTGAAAAAATAGCAGATCCAATTTATAAGCAAAGAGCATTGGATATAAAGGATATAAGTGAAAGAATAATAATGAATCTAACACATGAAGATAATATAGATTCAAATTTAAATGGCAAAATTTTAGTAATTAGAGAGTTATTACCATCAGAGCTTTTGAAAATTTATTATAGTGGAATAAATTTAAATGGAATAATAATGGAGTATATGGGAGAGACATCTCATACTGCAATATTAACAAAAGCATTAGAGATACCAACTCTAATGGGTGGAAATGATATTTTTTCTGTAGATTGGGGAGATGAAATAATTTTAGATACAACATCTATGGAAGGTAAAGTTGTAACTAATCCAGATATAAAAACATTAAACAGATATGATGAAGAAAAAAATAGATATAGAAATAAAATGAAAGAGATAGAGGAATCTATTGATAAAGAAACAGTTACTTTAGATGGAGAAAGAGTTTATTTACATTTGAATATAGGTGGTAGGTTGGATATAACTCAAGTTAGCCGAAAAAGACCTGACGGTATTGGATTGTTGAGGACAGAACTTATATATATGGATGCAGTAGAATTTCCAAATGAGGAGAAGCAAAAAAAAATATATGAAAATATAGCAAGAGAGTTTGAAGAGAGTCAACCGAACAAACCTATAGTTATAAGAACTCTAGATATAGGAGCAGACAAAAAACTATCTTATTATAAAATGGTTGATGAAGAAAATCCTTCATTAGGGTGTAGAGGTATGAGGTTAACTTTAGCAGATAAAAATCTTTTTAAAAATCAGATTAAAGGGATATTAAGAGCTGCAACTCATCATAATATAAAGATGATGTATCCAATGATAACAAATTTGAAAGAAATAATTGAAGCTAAAGATTTAGTAGAAGAGTGTAAAAAAGAACTTTTAATTGAAGGGAAAGAATTTAAAGAGAATATAGAGGTTGGAATGATGGTAGAAGTACCATCAAATGTTATGTTAGCAGATGTTTTTGCTGATTATGTAGATTTCTTTTCTATTGGAACGAATGATTTAACACAATATATACTTGCAACAGATCGTTATAGTCCGATAGCTGAGAAGCTTTATGATTGTTATGATCCGGCAGTGATAAGAGCGATAAATATGGTTTCTAGTGCAGGACTTAGAAAAAATAAAAAAGTTTCAGTATGTGGGGAAATGGCTGGAGAAAGTCAAGCTGTTATAGCCTTACTGAGTTTAGGAATAAGAGATTTAAGTATGGCACCAGCATATATTCCAAAAGTAAGAAATCTAATTAGAAAAATTGAGATGGCAGAATTAAAGGAAATTAAAATAAAACTATTAAAATCTAAAGATTCTCAAGAGATAAAGAATATCCTAAATGAATATTTAGAAATAATTGAAGGGAGAAATTAAAAATGAAAAAAGTGGAAGTAACTATTAAAAATAAGGCTGGATTACATGCAAGACCATCATCGTTATTTGTACAAACAGCAAGTAAATACGATTCAGATATAAATGTAATATTTGATGATGAGATTATAAATGGAAAAAGTATTATGGGATTGATGCTTCTTGCAGCAGAACAAGGAAGAGTATTAACTTTAGAGTGTGATGGAGAAGATGAAGAAGAGATGATAGCTGATTTAATTGATTTAATTGAAGTGAAAAAATTTAATGAGGAGTAAAATAAAAAGTGGAGATAATAAGAGCTGAAAAAATGGGATTTTGTTTCGGTGTAAAAAAAGCTGTTGAAACTTGTTATGAGATATCTAGAAAAAATATATCTAAAAAATATATTCTCGGAATGGTAGTTCACAATAAAGATGTTGTAAAAAAGATGGAGAATATAGGTTTTATAATAGTTGATGAAAAAGATATATTAGAAGGAACAGATCCTTTAAAAAAAGGGGATACAATCGTAATTAGAGCTCATGGAACAACTTCTCAAATTATAAATATATTAGAAAAAAAAGAAGTAAAAATACATGATGCAACATGTATTTTTGTAGATAAAATAAAAGAGATATTAATTGAAAGAGAAAGTCTTGGAGATGAAATAATTTTCATAGGAGATAAAGAACACCCAGAGGTAAAAGGCATTATTTCTTTTGGAAAAAAAGTTAATGTTTTAAAAAATTTAGAAGAATTAAAAGAAAGTTCGTTAGATAGGAGTAAAAGATATTCGGTACTAACTCAGACAACTTTGAATAAAAGTAAATTTTTAGAGATAAAAGAATATTTAGAAAAATACTATTCAAATGCTCAGATATTTGATAGGATATGTGGAGCGACTAGCGAAAGACAAGAGGCTACTAAAAAGTTAGCAAATATTTGCGACATAATAATCGTGATTGGTGATTTAAAAAGCTCAAATAGCAAAAAACTTCTGGAAGTAGCAAAAGCTGAGAATCCCAATAGTTATTTAGTTCAAAATGATGAAGAATTAGATATGTCTATATTTTCTGAAAGTATGAAAATAGGTATAACAGCTGGAGCATCAACACCAGAAGATATAATAAAAAAAATAGAAAATAAAATAAGGGGGAACTTTAATGTCTAACTTTGATTACTACGAAGATTTTGAAGCATTATTAAACGAGTACATGCCAGTAAAAGAGGATGAAGAAATAAAAACTAAAGTGACTGGAACAATTGTAAATATGGATAGAAACTTTACATATTTAGAAGTACCTGGAGAGCCAAAGGCTGTAAGAGTAAGAACAGAAGAGTTAACAGAATATGCTGTAGGAGACGAAGTTGAAGTTCTAATAGTATCGCAAGCTGAAGAGGAGGATTCTTTAGTTTTAATTGGTTCTAAGAAAAGAATCGATATGGAGATTGGAGCTGAAAAATTAGAAAAAGCACTTCAAAATCATGAGATTGTAACTGGAAAAGTTATGAAAAGAGTAAAAGGTGGATATATTGTTGAAGTATATCACCAACAAGGATTCTTACCTAACTCATTATCAGAAATTCCTGCAGATCAAGGAGATTCGTTCATAGGAAAAGAATTACAACTTGCTATTAAAGAGATAAAAGAAGATAAAAAAGGAAAGAAAATTCTTTTATCGAGAAAAGAACTTGTTATTGCAAAAGAATTAGAAGCAATTGATAAATTAACATTAGATGAAGTTGTAAAAGCTACTATTTTAGAAGTATTAGATTTTGGATTGACAGTAAAGTTAGATGAAGCTAGAGGATTTATTCATATTTCAGAAGTAGATTGGAAAAAAACTTCAGATTTACATAAGTTATATAAAGCAGGAGATGTAATTGAAGCAAAAATTATAGAGATTGAAAGAGATAAAAGAAATGTAAAATTATCTATAAAATCTTTAATAAAAAATCCTTGGGATATAGTTGCTGAAAATAATAGTATAGGTCAAGAGGTAACTGGTAAAATAACAAGAATAGTAAATTATGGAGCTTTTGTAGAGTTATTACCAGGAGTTGAAGGGTTAATCCATAGTTCAGATTTCTCTTGGACAAGTAAAAAGGTTAATGTTAATAACTTTGTTAAAGTAGGAGATGAAGTTAAAGTTGTTATTACAGAATTGTCACCTAAAGAGAGAAAATTAAAATTAGGTATAAAGCAATTGAGTTCTAACCCATGGGAAGGTGCTGAAGGTAAATTTGCAGTAGGAACAATTTTAACTGGTACAGTTGTAGAAGTTAAACCATTTGGAATATTTGTGCAAGTTGAAGAGGGAGTAGATGGGTTTATTCATAATTCAGACTTTGCATGGTCAGGAAATAAAAGATATTCTAAGGGAGATAAGGTAGAGTTTAAAGTAGTTGAATTAAACTTAGAAGATCAAAAGATAAAAGGAAGTATTAAGGATTTAACAAAAAGTCCTTGGGAAACAGCTTTAGAAAACTATAAAGTTGGAGATAGAGTAGAGAAAGAGATAAAAAATATTCAAGATTTTGGAATGTTTGTAAAATTAGGAGAGGGAGTAGATGGATTTATTCCAACTCAATTAGCTTCTAGAGATTTCATAAAGAATTTAAAAGATACATTTAAGTTAGGACAAGTTGTTTTAGCTGAGATTGTTGAAATTGATTCTGAAAAGAAAAGAATAAAACTTTCTATAAAAAAAGTTCAATTAGAAAAAGAAAAAAATGAAAATAAAGAGTTAATTGAAAAGTATGGAGTTTCTTCAAGCGAAGAGTAATAAAGTTAAAAGGTCCTCTAAATTATTAGGGGACCTCAATAAAATCAATAAAAAATTCAGTTGACTTTTTGTAAGATTGTGTTATAATTATTAAAGACAATGAAAAAGATTTATTAAGAAGAGACTTCCTGTTTCTCACCTTATGGGGCTAGACCTACATAAAGGTTACATTAAATTTTTGTTTAGGGCGAGCCCTAATAATTATTTGAGTTAAACAGGAATTTTACGTCCTGTTTTTTTTATTTGATAGTTAATAGGAGGTGTCTATTATTTCGGACAAAGTTAGAATTAATGAGAAGATAAGAGGTAGAGAGTTAAGAATTATCTCTGAAACTGGAGAGCAATTAGGAATAATGTCAGCAATGGAAGCACTAGAAATTGCTGTACAAAAGGAATTAGATTTAGTTGAGATATCACCAAATGCTACGCCACCAGTATGTAAAATAATGGATTATGGAAAGTACAAATATGAGCAGACTAGAAAAGCTAAAGATGCTAAAAAGAACCAAAAGCAAGTTATTGTTAAAGAGGTAAAGTTTAGAGCTAGAATAGATCAGCACGATATGGATACAAAAATAGCTCAAGTTAAAAAGTTTTTAGAAAAAGATAACAAAGTAAAAATAACTCTTGTTCAGTATGGAAGAGAAAGAATGTACGCTGATCAAGGAATAGGAATGCTAGATCAGATATCTGATAGATTTGTAGAAATCGCAGATGTTGATAAAAAATATAATGATAAGCAAAAGTATTTAATCTTATCGCCAAAAAAATAGTGAAGATTTGAGAGGAGGAACATTACAATGCCAAAGATGAAAACTCATAGAGGTGCTAAAAAGAGAATTAAAGTTACTGGAACAGGGAAATTTGTTGTTAAAAAGCCAGGAAAGAGCCATATCTTAACAAAGAAAACAAGAAAAAGAAAGAACAGATTAAAGAAGGATACAGTAATCACTTCAACATTAGAGAAGCACTTAAAAGGATTATTACCATACGGAGTAGGAAGATAATAATTCTTAGGAATATTATTGTTAAAGGACCAATTATAGGAGGAGAAGTAAATGAGAGTTAAGACTGGAATAGTTAGAAGAAGAAGACATAAAAAAGTTTTAAAAGCTGCTAAAGGATTTAGAGGTGCGTCAGGTGACGTATTCAAGCAAGCTAAGCAAGCTGTAATGAGAGCAGAAGCTTTCTCTACAAGAGATAGAAAAGTTAGAAAGAGAAAGATGAGACAATTATGGATCATCAGAATCAACGCTGCTGCAAGAATCAACGGATTAACTTACTCAACTTTAATGAATGGATTAAAGAGAGCAGGAATCGAGTTAGATAGAAAAGTTTTAGCAGATATCGCTTTAAACAATGCAGCTGAGTTCGCTAAATTAGCAGAAACTGCAAAAGCAGCATTATAATTATAATTAAAAAGAGCTTAGGCTCTTTTTTTTATTTTAAAAAATCTTAAATAAAAAGGAAAAATATGATATAATTTTCAAGAGAGTAGTTTTAAAAAACCTAAGGGGGATTAAAATGCTAAGAAAAAAAATACTAAAGAGAATAGACGTAAGTAAAGAAGATTTATTAAGTCAAGAGCAAGAGATAAGATTTGAACTATTAACAAAAGCAAATGATATTGATAATTTAAAAAAATTAGGGACAATTCTTTTTTATAAAAGAGACTGTGAAGGTGCTCTAGAAATTTATGAAAAACTTAGAGCTTTAGGAAAAAAAGATAGCGATACAATAGGATTTTTGGGATACTTAAACTATGAATTAGGTAACTATACTAAAAGTATAAAATATTTTAATATGTTTTTAGATAACAAACCAGGCGATGCGTTTGTTTACTTTTTATTAGGAAATGCCTATTCGAGAGCAGGAAAAATAGTAGAAGCAATAAATAGTTATGATTTTGCTATATTTTTGGATTTAGATATATACAGTGCTCATTTAGATTTTGCTAAAGAGTATGAATTTTTGGGAAGATATAAAAAAGCTTTAAATGAATATATAGCAGCTTATGAAATCGATCCAAGAGATAAGGATATAAAAGAAAAAATTAAATATTTAAGAGAAAAAATTTAGGTTAGTTCAAAATAGGGGATAGAAAATCTATTCCCTTATTTTATAATACAGTTAAGAATCAAGGAGAAAATAATGATATCAATAGCATTAGTTTTAACAGTAGCTATTTTTTTAATAATAGCGCTACTATTTGGTATGAATAGAGCTATAGCAGCTTTACCAGCACTTTTTTTTATAATGTTACTAATTTCTTTTTTTGGATTTATAGTAGTACAGTTTTTTCCAATTATTCTAATATTTTTAGTTATTAGATACTTTATGAATAAAAAAAATCCAAAAAGAGGAAACTTTTACTATAAAACATATACTCAAAAAGATTTTGAAGATATGTTTAGAAACCAAGGAAACCAATATGGAGGAAATTATCAAGGCAGTTATCAAAATAATCCATTTGGGACTTTCGAAGATAAAAGTAAATATTATAAAATCTTAGGAGTTCAAGAGGGTGTAACTCCTGAAGAATTAAAAAAAGCATATAGAGAATTAGCTAAAAAGCATCATCCAGATAGATATGCAAATGCTGAACCAGAAATAAGAGAGATGCACGAAAAAAAGTTTAAAGAGATAAATGAAGCTTATGAAAAGCTTCAATAAAATTATAATTAAATTATTTTGCAAAAATGTTAAATCTTATGGTACAATGTAAAAGTTGAATAAAATGGAGGGTATGATGAGTTTAAAGACACTAATTTTAGCAGCTGGAAAAGGGACAAGAATGAAGTCAGAGCTGCCAAAAGTTTTACATAAAGTTTGTGGAGTACCAATGGTACAAAAAATTGTAGATACATGTAGTAAAATTGGTTCAACTGAAAATATATTAATATTAGGGCATAAAAAAGAAGAAGTGTTAAAAGTACTTCCAAATATTGAATATGTAGTTCAAGAGGAGCAATTAGGGACTGGACATGCTGTTATTCAAGCAAAAGATAAGCTTGAAAATTTTGAAGGAACAGTGATGATATTATGTGGAGATACTCCTTTATTGAGAGAGGAAACTTTAAAGAAGCTATACGACTACCATAAAAATTCTAAAGCTACAACAACAATATTAACATCTATTTATGAAAATCCATTTGGATATGGAAGAATTGTAAAAGAAGCTGGAAGAGTTGTAGGAATTGTTGAGGAAAAAGAAGCAACAAATGAAATAAAAGCTATAAAAGAGGTAAATGCAGGTGTTTATTGCTTTGAAGCTCAAGAGTTATTGTCAGCGTTAAAAAGAATTGACAATAAAAATGAAAAAGGCGAGTATTATTTAACAGATGTTATTGGAATAAATGTTAAAGATAATAAGAAAGTTGAAGCTTTTTTATTAGAAGATAATGATGAAATATTAGGAATAAATTCTAAAATTGAATTGGAAAAAGCCAACTCAATAATGAGAGATAGAATAAATACAGCTCATATGGAAAACGGTGTTATTTTTATTGATAAAAATAATACTTATATAGAAGAAAGTGTAGAAATTGGACAAGATACGGTAGTATATCCAGGTGTTCTACTACAAGGTAGCACTAAGATTGGAAAAAATTGTGAAATTTTAGGAAATACAAGAGTTGTTGATTGCCAAATAGGTGATGAAGTAAGAGTTGAAAGCTCTGTATTAGAGGATAGTATTGTTGAGGCTAAAGTAACAATAGGTCCATTTGCACATTTAAGACCTAAATCACATTTAAAAGAAGAAGTTCACATAGGAAACTTTGTGGAAGTAAAAAAATCAGTATTAGAAAAAGGTGTTAAAGCAGGGCATTTAACATATTTAGGGGATGCTACAGTAGGAGAAAAAACTAACATAGGCGCAGGAACAATAACTTGTAATTATGATGGTAAAAATAAATTCAAAACCACAATTGGAAAAAATGCTTTTATAGGAAGTGATACGATGTTGGTGGCTCCTATTACTATAGGAGAAAATGCATTAGTTGGAGCGGGATCAGTAATAACTAAAGATGTACCCGAAAATGCGTTGGCAGTATCAAGAAGTAAACAAGTTATAAAATTTGATTGGAGGAAATAGAAAAAATGGAAAGACCTGGGGTAAAAATTTTTGCCGGAACATCAAATATGGAGTTAGCTAAAAAAATAGCTGAGAAATATGGAACTTCAATAGGAGATGTTGAAATTGTTAGATTTAAAGATGGAGAGGTTTACGTTTGTGTGGGAGAGACAGTAAGAGGTAGAGATATATTTATTGTTCAATCTACATCTGAACCTGTAAATGAAAACATAATGGAGTTATTAATATTTATTGATGCATTAAAGAGAGCTTCAGCAAAGTCAATAAACGTTATCATTCCTTATTATGGTTATGCTAGACAAGATAGAAAATCAAGACCAAGAGAGCCAATCACATCGAAATTAGTGGCAAATTTATTAACAACAGCAGGAGCTACAAGAATTGTAACTATGGATTTACATGCTGATCAGATTCAAGGATTCTTCGATATTCCAGTGGATCATATGCAAGCTTTACCATTATTAGCAAAGTCATTTATAGCTAGAGGAATGTCAGGAGACAAAGTTGTTGTTGTATCACCAGACATTGGTGGAGTAAAAAGAGCTAGAAAATTAGCTGAATGGTTAGATTGTAAAATAGCAATTATTGATAAAAGAAGACCGAAACCAAATATGTCAGAAGTTATGAACTTAATTGGAGAAGTTGAAGGAAAAATCGCAATATTTATAGATGATATGATTGATACTGCTGGAACAATAACAAATGGAGCAGAAGCTATCATGGCAAGAGGAGCTGTTGAAGCTTATGCATGTTGTACACATGGGGTATTTTCAGACCCAGCTATTGAGAGATTACAAGCTTCTTGCTTAAAAGAAGTAATAATAACAGATTCAATAGCATTGCCAGAATCTAAAAAGATTGATAAAATAAAAGTAGTTTCTGTTGATGAAATTCTTGCAGAAGCTGTTAGAAGAATTGTAAATAACGAGTCAGTATCTGAGTTATTTGAAAAGTAAAAGCATATAGAAAAGCTAGTATTCTACTAGCTTTTTTTTTTTTAATATGTTAGAATTATTTATATAGATAAAGGTGAGGAAAAGGATTAATTATGAAAAGAATTGTGTTTAAAGAAAACAATATTGATTTAGAAGTTATAAAAAACGAATTAAATAATGATGGAATAATAATTTATCCGACAGATACAGTATACGGAGTAGGTGCAAGTATCGACTCGCTAAAGGGCCTACAAAAAATTTATGAGGCAAAAGAGAGAAATTTTAGTTCTCCATTAATAGCACTTCTTAGTAAAGTAGAATATATTGAAAAAATTGCAATTATTGATGAGGAAAAAAAAATAATTATAGAAAAGTTAGCAAGTGAGTTTTGGCCCGGTGCTTTGACAATTATTTTAAATAAGAAAGAAAATGTTCCAGATATAATGGTTTCTAATGGAGAAACAGTGGGAGTTAGAATACCAGATTTAAAGTTAGCTCAAGATATAATTGAAAGTGTTGGTGGAATTTTACCAACAACAAGTGCTAATATTTCAGGAGAAAAAACGCCTAGAAGTTATGAAGAGTTAAGTGAAAAGTTTAAAGAAAGAGTAGAGGTTATAGTCGATGGAGGAAAATCTCCTTTAGGTGTAGAGTCGACGATATTAGATTTAACAAAAACGCTTCCAAAAATTCTTAGAGAGGGAGCTATAAAAAAAGAAACAATAGAGAAAGTTATTGGAAAAATATAAAATTTTGGAGGAAAAAATGAAGGCACAAAAGGTAAACGCAAATAACATGAATCCTATGCAAATGAATGCTATGTCATCGATGATGGGTATGATGAATTCAATTCAAAAAATTGGTAAAGGAAAGAGAAAATATTCAGTATCTTTAGATAAAGGAACAAAAAAGTTTTTATCTAAATTTATAGAAGAGATAAAAAAACAATTTGCAGTAAATAGTGGAATGCAAAATGTTGGTCAGTTTTTAGATTATGTAAAGTCAGTGGCAGATTCAAAAGATAAAATGGAATTAAAATTATCTTATGAAGAACAAGAGTTCTTAACAAAAATGGTAGCAGATGCAGTTAGAGGAATGGAAACTGTACAGTTTAAATGGTATCAGCTTATAAAAAAATCGATGACAAAAGTTATGATAAAACAATATAGAGAATTACTAGCTCAATTAAAAAAATAAAAAATATATAAAACTAGAAGTAGAGAATTATTCTACTTCTTTTTTTTAAAAAAAATGTTGACATTTTTTATACGATAGGGTATAATTATAAATGTCTGAAGGGATGCCGCTTTAGCTCATCTGGTAGAGCAACTGACTTGTAATCAGTAGGTGATTGGTT